>CANQLK010000004.1 GCA_947624665.1 Candidatus Gastranaerophilales bacterium | reverse complement strand
AATTACGAGAATTGGCTTAAAGACTTAATATCCCCGTAGCTACTACCCTCATGGGGATTGGTACTTATCCTCAGGATGATGAATTATCTCTTGGAATGTTAGGTATGCACGGAAATTACTGGGCAAATCTTGCCGTAAGTAATTGTGATGTTCTCTTCGCCGTCGGTACAAGATTTAATGACCGAATAACAGGATGTTTAAAACGTTTTTGTAAGGACGCAAAGGTTATTCATGTTGATATCGACCCGTGTTCAATCAGTAAGAATGTACATGTCGATATCCCTGTAGTAGGTGATGCAAAAAACGTTATAAATGTTATGTTAAAAGAATATAATACCGAAAAATATACTTATAACATTGAAATGAGAAAGGCGTGGCTGCAACAGATTCAATCATGGAAAGAACAAAAACCTGTACTTGCCGTATCTGATGCAATACTTCATCCTCAAACGGTTATAAAACGTTTATATGAAAAAACAAAAGACAAAGATGTGATTATTGCAACAGAAGTAGGACAGCATCAAATGTGGACTGCCCAATTGTATAAATTTAACAAACCACGTCAGCTTATAACTTCAGGCGGATTGGGAACTATGGGATTCGGATTTCCCGCAGCCATCGGCGCTCAAATCGGGGCTAAAGATAAGCTTGTATTTAATATCGCAGGCGACGGCAGTATTCAAATGAATATTCAAGAGCTTATGACTTGTGTGGATTATAAAATTCCCGTTAAAATTGCGGTAATTAATAACGGCTATTTGGGTATGGTAAGACAATGGCAGGAAAAACTTTTTGATAAGCATTATTCTCAAACGCATATAAGTTCTCCCGATTATGTTAAACTTGCTGAAGCCTACGGTATTTTGGGTATAAGAGTTAATCAGGAATCGCAAATAGATGAAGCACTTGATAAAGCTATTAATTATGACGGACCGGTAATTATAGACTTTGTTGTTGAACCTTTTGAAATGGTTTATCCCTGGGTATTGGCAGGAAAACCGCTTAATGAGGTTATTTTATCCAATATTACGGAAAATGAAGGAATGGGGGAATAAAATGAAACATACAATTTCTGTTTTGGTTAAAAATGAACCCGGCATTCTTTCTTGTGTCTGCGATTTATTCTCCTCCAGAGGGTTTAATATTGAAAGTTTGACGGTTGCAGCTACAATTGATCCTTCTTTCTCCAGAATTACCATCGTTACCAGTGGTGATGATTTCGTAATTGAGCAAATTTGCAAACAATTAAATCGCTTAATAAATACCATAAAAGTAGTTGAACTCCCTAAATCTACCGAAAAATGTATTGATAGAGAATTGGTTCTTTGTAAAGTTACCGCAAAAGAAGATGCCCGTAACGAAATCTTAAGAATTGCAGAAATATTCGGCGCTAAAATTATTGATGTATCAACTGATACTTATACTCTAGAATACAGCGGAGATACCAGACAGGTTATGACAATACTTGCACTTCTGAAACCATTGGGGGTTAAAGAACTTGTTCGGTCTGGCATGGTTGCGATTACAAGAGAAAATCAGTTTATAAATCTGAATAAATAAGAAAGGAAAATATAATGAAAAAACTTATTTCTTTAATATTACTGATGTTCGCTTTTATGCTTAATGCGGGAATATTTACGGAAATATATGGTTCTGTTTCGTCAATGGCGCAAGCTTATGAGGTTAAACAAGTACACGCATTACATATTTTGGTGCCGACAGAGGAAGAAGCCGCCGGTATCAGAAAAGAAATATTAAATGAAAAAGATAATCCCGGAGTATTGGGAAATTTTATGGAGGCTGCAAGAAAATATTCTAAATGCCCGTCAGGTTCGGCAGGCGGTGACTTGGGTTGGTTCAGAAAAGGCGATATGGTTCCCGAATTTGAAAAGACAGCGTTTGAAATCCCCATTGGAGAAGTATCTCAGCCTGTTAAAACTCAATTCGGATGGCATTTAATTTATGTTATAGCAAAAAGATAATTAATGTTTTTATATTAAATTTAGACCGTATTAATTTACTTAATACGGTCTTCAAATTGAAGAAGCCTTTGTTTTATTGTAATTCCTGTGGCATAGCCTTAAATTACATGTCTTAATATTGTACTTTAACAATACTTTAATAAAATATTTATATTGCATCAAAGAAATATATTTTAGTATTTATTTTTATTCCTAAAATCATTGAGTTGATTGTTTACCATTTCAGAATATTCCGGAGCTTTTTCTATAAATTTTTGAGCAATTCTTTCCATTTCGCTATATGGTATTGGTTTCTCTTTTTTCCAGATATATATTTTACAATTGGCATCTTCTATAAGCGGGATTTCTTTTACCATTTTATAATATTTGCTTATTCCTTCTCCTTTTATAAAATCAGAATTTGGTATAGATATTGGTAAATATATATTTTCACTAATGTTTGTCGTCCCCCAAGGGTTGATAGTTACAACAAAATCTGCATTATAGCTGTCCAATGATAAACCAAAAGTATTTGGAGCTACTGCATTTATTACGTTCTTACTAAAAGCATTATCATGATTTAAAAAGCTAAAATATACAATAGTCTCAGGATCAAACAATCTTAAATCAGTAAAAGATGTAAATGTGAAACTGTTATTTTTATTATATTCACTTTTCATGAAGTTATACATTTCTTTAAAGGCAGGATAATCAATCGGATTTATAGGTCTGGATTTCTCATTTAACTTTGAAAATACATTTTTTATTTGTATTTTATCATTATCTGCAAAGAAGAATATATTGAAGTTTAGTATTATAAACAATATCAATAAAACTGTGTATATATTTTTTTTTATTTTAGTTAATAAGTTACTATTTTGTATATTCTCTACATTTGTAGAAATATTATAAATTCCATACATAACATAAATATTAAATATGAAAGCAATTTGAATAAAGTATTCAAATAATAATTCTTCTAACACAATAAATATTATGAAATAAAATAAAAAATATATTAGAGAGAATATAGTAAATTTCTTAGATTCTGTATTTTCCAATCCTTTGAATATTCCATAACAACCAATTAATAGAAATACAGGATTAATATAATTTAAAGCATTAATAAAATTTTCGTACTTATTGACTAAATATAATCTGCATTCTTCAAACATTAAGCCTGAAAATAAATATTGAGAGAATTCGGGCATTATAAATATAATTAAAAGTAAAAAAATAAAGGATGGTATTAATAAATTTTTAAAAATAAAAGTAATTTTGAGAGGAACATTTACAATACTTTTTTGTTTATATTGTAAAAGAATTTCATATAATGAAAAGAAAAAACAAGCTACACATAAATCAAGAAGTGCAGGTGCAAAAGTTCTTCGTAATATAAACACCAAAAAAAACGAAAAGCCAAATACAAATAATTTTTCAAGTTTTATTTTTTCATAAAATTTAGTATTAAATACGAAACAGAATAAAATTATAAACGGAATTAATCCTGCAAGATCAGGCATTCCTCTTAATGCCGGAATCCAGTAAAATATATTTAAGATTAAATATAAATATAATATTATACCGGTAGAAATATTTATATTTTTATTTTTAATAAATTCTTTTTTAAAAAGCCAATAGGTCAAAAGAAGTGATGGAATTAGATAAACTAAAGCTATTAAAAATACAAAAATTTTACGGGAATTTCCAAATAAAGCACCTAAAAAAGAAATAATATGTACAGCCAAAAAAGAAGAATTAGTATGTGCTAAAGCTGAAAAACTGTTTGATACTGCGTCAAATATATTAATGTGAATTTCATTTATTTTTTTTATGAATTCTAAATGATAAGCATAAAATCTAAAATTATCAACCAACGTTTCTCTGGAAACATATTGATTTATAATGAGAAAAATCATAAAAATAGAAATAGGAATTAACCAAAATATAAGTCTATTTCTCATATATTACTCTCTATCATATTCTAATTTGTCATAATAATTATCGCACAAGCATAATACTAATGCATTTTTAGAAAACTTGTACAGTTTTCTATGCACACCTTTCCCTATAAAAATTCCTTTATCTGGAGAATTTAATATAACTTTCTCCGTTTTATTACACTCTACAACACAATTTCCTTGCAATGCAATTAAAACCATTGAGGTATTTTTATTAATATGATTGGCTCTTATTATATCTTTATTAGGAACTTTTGCTATACAAAATACTCTTTTTATTTCGAAAGGGCAATTGAAGTCTTTTTCAAATGCTGTTAAACTTCCTCTGCCATCTGTTTTAATATCTATATCTACTAAATAAAAATCCTTGTGCATAGATTTATTTTACTTAAATATAATTTTCTTTTCAAGAAATTTTTAATATACTATTTCTGTTTTATTTTTTGATATAAAACTAAAAATTAAGTACTGAAGTGAAAAAATAAAATTAAAATTACGGTATACAGAAATATCTGCCTAAATTTTGATATATTGCTTATAATTTATTTAATACGGCCTTCAAATTGAAGAAGCCTTTGTTTTATTGTAATTCCTGCGGCATAACCTTTTAGACTTCCGTCTGTTCCTATAATTCTATGACATGGGATGATTATGGAAATAGGATTTCTTCCGACAGCCTGACCTACAGCTTGAGAAAATACTGTTATATTACAATTCTCGGCAAGTTCTTTATATGAAATCGTTTTCCCGTAAGGAATTTCTTTTATTGCGTTCCATATTTTGTTTTGAAAACTGCTTCCTGTCAGTAATAATGGCAGTTCATCGGCTTTCGGTTTCTTGTTATTAAAATATCCGTTAAGCCAATCCTTGGCTTGATTTAAAATAGCACATTCTTGCCGAATATAAATTTTATTCTTTACTGTCGAACCAAAGTATTTTTGCCCGTCGAACCACAATCCGATTATATATTCGCCGTCACTTGCGTATGTAATTTCTCCAAAGGGACTTGTGTATTTTGAAATATAGTACATAAAGATATTTTACAAAAAACTTTATAATAATTTAATATCATTTAAGTTTTGTATAGTGTATTATATGAATATCAGACTGAAAGTTATAAAAGGAAAAATTAAAGATGTGCGGAATTGTAGGTTATACAGGTAAGGGAGATGTAATTGACGTAATATTAAAAGGGCTTACTAACCTTGAGTACAGAGGCTATGATTCGGCAGGTATAGCTCTTAGAGATGAAAATAAAATAAAAATATACAAAGCTTTGGGGAAATTAATTAACCTGAAAAATGAGCTTGAAACCAATAAATCGGAAATAAAAAATCCTACAAGCGGTATTGGGCATATACGTTGGGCTACTCACGGAAATCCTTCCGTTATAAATGCTCATCCCCATACTTGTACTTGCGGAAAACTTGCTGTTGTTCATAACGGCATTATCGAAAATTACAAAGAACTCAGGGAAATTCTTATTTCAAAAGGCTGTAAATTTAAATCACAAACTGATACCGAAGTAATTGCACACCTGATAGCGGATGAGTACGCTAATACAAAAAACTTGGAAGCTGCGGTCAGAAATGCGGTAAAAAAATTACAGGGAGCCTACGCTATATGTCTTATTCATGAAGATGAACCCGATATTATAGTTGGAGCAAGAAAACACGCACCAATGCTTGTAGGAGTTGGAGAAGGCGAAAACTTCATCGCAAGTGATACCACCGCTCTTATTGAATATACAAAACGTGCTATTTATCTTGAAGATAATGAAATTGCAGTTATTTCAAAAGATAAGATAAAAATAACAGATATAGAAGGAATCGAGCAGGTTAAAAAAATTGAAGTTCTGCCTTGGGAACCCGTTGCTTTAAGTAAACTCGGCTATAAACACTATATGCTTAAAGAAATTAATGAACAGCCTGATGTTATCAGAAATGTCCTGAACGGTAAAATATCTGATATTCAAAATCCGGTCATTTTAAATGAAGTATCTTTGAATAAAGATATATTAAAAAATTTGAATAAAATTCAAATAATAGCCTGCGGAACTTCTTTGCATGCCGCAATGGCTGGTAAGTTTTTAATGGAAGAATTTGCGGGAATTTCAGTTGAAGTGGAAGCTTCAAGCGAATATATATACAAAAGAACAACAACGGATTCTTCAACCTTGGTAATCGGAGTATCACAATCAGGCGAAACAGCTGATACAATTACCGCAATTAAACAGGCAAAATCAAAAAATGCTCATATATTAATTATTACAAACAGACCCGATTCAAATATGGCAAGGCTGGCTGACAGTTTGATTCCGCTAAATGCAGGTATAGAAGTCAGTGTTGCCGCAACTAAATCTTATATCGCACAATTAATATCCTTCTATCTGCTTGCAATCCACCTTGCAGAAATAAAAGATTCGCTGCCTAAATCTTATCTTCAAAATCTTAAACACGAAATGATTCAACTCCCTTCAAAAATCGAAAGTATTCTTTCTGATACTTCCGTAATTCAGGCATGTGCAAGAAAATATTCTTCTTATAAAAACTTCATATATATCGCAAGAGGAATAAATCTCGCAACGGCATTAGAAGGCGCCTTGAAGCTGAAAGAAATAAGTTATATAAATGCTACTGGATATCCCGCAGGTGAGCTTAAACACGGGCCGATTGCAATGCTGGATGAAACCATGCCCGTCCTATCCATATTAATACCCGGAGGAATTACATACGAGAAGGTTCTTTCAAATTGTGAAGAAGCTAAAGCGAGAAATGCAAAGCTTATAGCACTAACTTCCAGTGAGGATGAAAATATCAATAATATTTTTGATGATGTTATAAAACTACCAAAAGTCAGTGAAATATTATCACCCGTATTGGCGTGTGTACCTTTACAGCTGTTGTCATATTACATTGCGGAATTTTTGGGTAAAGATGTTGACCAACCCAGAAATTTGGCGAAATCGGTAACGGTGGAATAATGATTGCGACGGAAGAAGTAAAAGTAAGAATACCGAAAGTTTTTACCTCGGAATACATAGAAAACGAGCTTAAAGAAATGGGCTATGATGTTTTAAGATGGGCAATAACAAATTATGACGATAATTTTTATACAATAAGTATTGCCTTTGTTTGCTGATTGAAGGAGTATCTCAGGCGTGCCAGGGCGTGGTGGGGGAAAAAAGAAAAAAGAGAAATTTTTCGTTATTCGTTAATATAATTAAGGATTTCGGATAAATCTTTGTTGTCAATAATAATATTAGAGTGCTGTTTAAGGATGGGTTTTGCGCAAAAAGCTATGCGTTTTGAGGCATAGTTAAACATACTTATGTCATTAGCGCCGTCCCCTACTGTTATTGTATCTTTTTCATCTATATTTAAAATATTTTGAAGTCTTTTGAGCATTTTGCCTTTACTGTCGGAGAACATCATTTCACCGCCAAGCATGCCCGTAAGTTCTCCGTTTTTGAAATGAAATATGTTGGAGAATTGGGCATCATATCCTAAAGCCTTTTGCGCGGGGATTGTAGCTGTTTCATATCCGCCTGAAAAGCATACTGTTTTATAACCCATTTTTTTTAATTCAGAAATAGTATTTTTTGCACCTTTTGTATAGGGAAGATGTTCGCAGATCTTTTTAATTTTATCTTCTTTAGCACCTTTTAGAAGAGAAACCCTTTTAATGAGGCTTTCAAAAAAATCAATTTTGCCTTCCATAGCTTCAGTAGTAATTTGTTTCATTACGTCTTGAATATTATATTCTTTAGCAATAAACTCAAGTGTTTCACCTTCCATTAGAGTAGAATCAAAATCAAAAACCGCAAGTTTCATATTAAATTCCTTTTATAATTGTTAATTTAATTATATAGCACTATACCAGTAATAACAATGATTTAACGAAATTGCAGAAAAATTTTGGTTCAAATATATTTGAGAAATATTTGCTTTTTTGTTATCTTGTTGGTATAAAATTGAAATAAACAGATAGTTAAACAATTGTTCAGATAATAAAAGGAGAGCTGAATGGGACTACCAAATGTAGCATATTTTTCAATGGAAATAGCAATAGATCAATCTATAGCAACATATTCGGGCGGTTTAGGATTCTTGGCAGGTTCACACATGTTGTCCGCAGGATATCTTCAAATGCCTATGGTCGGTGTTACAATGCTTTGGTCATACGGTTATTATAATCAAAGAATTGACCATGACGGTAATGTTGAAGTTGCTTATATAAGAAAACATTATGATTTCTTAACCGACATTAATCAATCCGTAGAAGTTGAAATATACGGAGAAAAAGTAAAAGTAAAAGCTTTTAAACTTGAGCCGGGTATATTTGATACTTGTCCTGTATATTTCTTAACAACGGATACGGAAGAAAACTCCGAATGGGCAAGGTCTATTTCGCATAAGTTATATGACGGAAACGAAAAAATAAGAATAGCACAAGAAACGGTTTTAGGTGTTGCAGGTATAAGAATACTTCAAAAAATAGGTTATAACTTTGATTGCGTACACCTGAACGAAGGACATGCACTCCCTGCCGCATTTGAATTGTTAAATCAATATAACGGTGACTTACAAAAAGTAAGAGAAAAAGTTGTATTTACAACTCATACTCCGGTTGCTGCAGGTAATGAAGTTCATTGGGTTGATAATTTACTTAAAGGCGGGTTCTTTGCAGGACGTTCAAGAGAAGAAGCCGTTCAATTGGGCGGTGAACAGTTCTCTTTAACTGTTGCGGCACTTAGAATGTCAAGATTGGCAAATGCAGTTTCTCAGCTTCACGGTTTGGTATCAAACAAAATGTGGAAGTGGGTTGAAGGCAGATGCCCGATTAGAGCTATCACTAATGCCGTTAACCTTCACTACTGGCAGGATAGCAGAATGAAAACGGATAACCTTGAAGCTCTGCTTGAATCCAAAAAGGAAATGAAAAAGGAAGTATTTGAATTTATCGCTAATACCGTAGGTAAAAGACTTGATCCGAACGTATTAACAATTACTTGGGCAAGAAGATTTGCCGACTACAAACGTGCTTGGCTTATCTTTATGGATGAAAACAGAATATTAAAACTCTTAAACGAAAATAAAGTTCAATTAATATTCGCAGGTAAATTCCACCCCGATGATGTCAGCGGTAAGGAAATGTTTAACAAAATATTAAGAAGTTCTTATTCAATGAAAAACGTAGTCGTTTTAACTGGCTATGAATTGGATTTGAGCGGAAAATTAAAAAGAGCTTCCGATATATGGTTAAATACTCCTTTAAGACCGTTCGAAGCATCAGGTACTTCAGGCATGAGCGCTAATGCTAACGGAGCATTGCACTTATCAACATTTGACGGTTGGACTGTTGAAGGTACATTCCCGGGAATTAACGGTTATACTATCGAATATCCGGGATTGGATGATAATATTCCTTGGGAACAAAGACACAAAAAAGATTATGAATGTATGATGGATATTATAGAAAATCAAATTATCCCGACATATTATAATGATAAGTTAAAATGGGCAACTATGATGCGACAGGCTATCAGAACTGCCGAATCATACTTTAATTCCGACAGAATGGTTATCGAATATTATAACAGATTGTATAAACCGATAGCTCACGGAAGTGATGAAGGCGGAGTTTCAGGCGCAGATTATCAGGCAGCTACTACTCCCGCTAACGATGCTTGGACATTCTCAAATATTAAATAATATCTTATGTAATAAAAAAAGCAGGCTTGTTTTTATGCCTGCTTTTTTCATGGTCTAATTAAATTATGAAAAATGAATTAAGAAAAGCGGCATTGATTAAACGAAAAACTTTAGACTGCACATCTTGCAGTAAAAAAGCTATGCAAAATCTGTTTTCGCTTCAAGAATACAAAAATAGTAAAAATATTATCTGTTATTATCCGATAAAATACGAAATCTCGGATATGGATTGTATAAATGATAAAACAAAAAATATATATCTGCCAAGGGTAAACGGCAAAGAATTGGAAATATGTCCTTATCAAAAAGGAAAAATGAAGGAAGGTTGTTTTAAAATTCAAGAACCCTCAACAGAAAAGATAACTTCATTTGAGAATATAGATATGATAATAATACCTGCTGTTGCGGCAGATAAAAAAGGCTTCAGAATAGGCTACGGAAAAGGTTATTATGACAGATTCCTTTTAGGTTTGCCAAAAAAAATTATAAAAATTATTTTGCTATATGATGAACTTCTTTCAAATAATATATTCCCCGACATTTTTGATATAAAAGCGGATATAATAGTTACGGATAGGACGGTATATAAAATTTAATGTAAAAAAAGCCCTTAATATATTTGTCTTGTGTCTTTTTTGGAGTAAAATTATATTATGATATTATAAGTTAGGGATATTGTATGGAATTTTTCAGAAAAAACAGAAAATTAATTATATTAACAATAACAATATGCTTTCTTCTATGGACATTCGGTTCAATGTTATTTATTGTTATGAATTAATCAGCGGAAGTTTTAATGTTTTCAGGTGTAAAAAGAAATATTATAATTGTTTTGATATTGGTATTAGCGGTATTTAATACCAATATTGCAGTTGCAGGCACCGAATCACAGCAAATAAAAAAAGTAGAACAGCAAAGAAAAGTTCTGCATCAAAAAATAAATTCTTTAACAAAACTGGAAAGACAAGAAACAAATAAATTAAGCAGAAATCAACAAAAACTGGAGAAAAATCAACAGGCATTAAAAAGGTCTCAAAATCAATATAATGCAAAACAACAGACAATTACCGCATTAAAAAAAGAACTTAATTCATATTTGACTCAATATAACAAAAGACAAAGTTCATCTGCCGAAAGAATAAGATGTATATATAAAACAAAGCATTCTCCCATTTTGGATTTGCTTATTTCAACCGAAAATTTAAGCCAGTTTTTGGATAGAGTTTATTATCAAAATTTAATCATACAGTCAGATAAACAAAAAATGCAGGCATTAAAAACCGAAGCGCAAAATGTAGCATTATTAAAGCAAAAATTGGAAAACGAAAAAAAACAGCTTTCAAAAATTATTCGTGATATTGACAGGGAAAATTCAAATATAAAAATAACAATCAATCAAAATAAAAATATGATTGAAAAAATCCAAAAAGATAAGCGAGCTTACGAAAAATCAGAGAAAGAATTAAAAAGACAGTCAGACAAATTGGCTTCTTTGATTAAGAAATCAACAAAACACAGCAGTATAAGTACCTCAGGTGATTTCATGCTGCCTGTAAGAGGGGCAAGAATCAGTTCCCCGTTCGGTTGGAGAGTTCATCCCATTTTTAAATCAAAAATTTATCATACGGGTATAGATTATGCTATAGCATACGGCACTCCTATAAAAGCTTCAAATTCAGGGAAGGTAATATATTCAGGATGGTATGGCGGTTATGGCAAAGTCGTTATTCTCGATCACGGTTCATATAAAGGTTCTCCGACAACTACATTATATGCACATATGTCAAAACAGGCTGTAAGTGTCGGACAAACTGTTTCAAAAGGTCAGGTTATAGGTTATGTCGGTTCTACCGGTTATTCAACAGGCCCTCACGTCCACTTTGAGGTTCGTGTTAACGGTAAACCGCAAAATCCGAAAAATTTTTTATAGGGTAGTTTAAAAGTGAAGAAAAAATATTTAATTTTAATTTTATTATATTCGTTAGTTGTTCAAAGTATGGCAATCTCGGTTGATTATTATCCCGAAATCGGCGGCGATCCTTTTTATTCTTCTTTGAATCCGATGATTGAAGATGAAGAAGAAAACAGTATTGAACACGATACCTTGTTTGGTCTGTTCAAAAAAAAGAATAAAAGTGAAAATGCAAAAAACAATAAAAAAGAAAAAAATAACAAAAAAAAGAATTTGACAGAGGAAGGTTCAATTCAAAATAATAATGAACAAACGGTTGATAATCAAAATAGCTCAATAAAAGAAGAAATGCCGCAAAAAAGCGAGATTTCAGAGGATAAAGACAAAAATAAAAATTTGATAAACGAAGAAATTCCCGTTTCAAACATAAAAAAAGACGAAGCGAATGAAATATCACCTGAAATTTTTGGGAAAAAAGAGGAAAAAACTGATAATTCTTCCGATGAAAATTTTGTAAATCCGCCTAAAAAATATTTAACAAAAAAGGATTTGGAAAAAGCTCTTATGGAGGAGGAACGGGAAAATAAGCGAGCCGTAGAAAAAGAAATTGACAGACAAAATATGGAAAAACTTAAAGAAAAAATATTTTTCTTTAAGAAAAAAGACAAAAATGAAAAGAAGGCGGCTGCTAATTATGACCCTAATATCATATTAACTGCCGATTATATGGAATATTTCCCCGATAGATTTGAAGTTGAAGCGATAGGAAATGCAAAAGTATTTTTTAAACTTCAAAATACTACATTACGTGCAAATAAAATAATATTTAATTATGACAGAAATGTAATAAAGGCGAATGAAGATGTAGTATTAACTTCTCCTGAGGCTGTAACGGAAGGCGATTTTTTGAAGATTGATTTAAACCAGCCAAACGGTTGGGTGGAAAATCCCGTTACCAGAACTGATGATATACAATTATCAGCAAAGGAAGCTTTTTTGTATTCGGAAAAAATTCGTGAATATGACGGGGTTGCTAAAATTTTAAGGGATGAGGTAATTTCGGCGGGAGGAAGTTCTTTTGCCAATTATTTAAATCCTGAAAGAATTTATAATACGCATACTTCAAACTTATCAGAAGAAGAAAAAGGTGTGTATAAAATAAAAGCAAATAATATAATTATCGATTCAAAGGATGACCATGAGGTAATAACTGTAAAAAATGCTGATTTATATTTAAAAAATTATAAAATAGCAGTATTGCCGTCGATAAAAATAGTAACAAATAAAGAACATGCAAGTGCTGAAACAAATATTCCGGAAATCGGTTCCCAATCGATGCTGGGTATGCATGTGGGGCCTGCAGTGGTATTAAATGTTCCCGGGGGTTCTACATTAAAATTGGCACCTATTCTTACTTACAAAGATGATAAATACGGCATAGGCGGTATAGTAAGATTTAGAAATCAGTATAATATGACTGAAATTGCCTATGGAACATCGAAAGATGAATTGCTAATCAGAGGTCATCATAAATTAGCACCGGGGTTAAGGTTAGATTACTCAAGATTAACAAACCAGAATGAATGGTTTTTAGGCTATAGAATGCCAAAATATTCGGCACAGATAACGTATTCAAGGTCTGATTATGTAAAAGATTTAAAATTGTCGTTCTCGCAAAAGTTTATGGCCGGAGCTTTTGTTGATAGAGATACCAGACGTAAAAAGTATGATTTAAGTGATGCAAGATGGAGATATCGTTGGTTAACTCAAACGTATAAACCTATATTCAGATATGAAAATGAAGAAGGGAATATCGGAATCAGTACGGGGTTAGTAGCGCAGACCGCAGCAAGTGTATATTCAACAGGCGATACGTTAGGACTTTTCAGAATAGGGCCGGCACTTAAGACAAAACTCGGACCTTGGCGTCAGGCATTTATGTATTTTAATACTGCAGGTGCAGGACAATCCCCGTTCAGGTTTGACAGGTACAGATACGGTCGTTCAAACTTTATAATACTTGAAAATATAAAAGTCTGCAAATATTTGACGGTGGGTTACTTGGCTTCTTTGGCCGTAAACAGTGATTATAACGATAAAATGTTTCAGGAAAGCAGAATTATGGTGGGAATAGGCCCTGAATATGCCAAGTTCGTTTTCGGTTATGATGCCAGAAGAAGAAATGCAATGATTAATTTATTAATGTTGGTCGGTACAAAAGATTCTGATATCCAATTTAAGAAATCCGAGTTAATAAATCCCGATAAATTCGGTAAAAGTAAAAATAAGAAAAAACAAAAGAAAAAGCGTAATTATAAAAAGTTTTTAAAAGACGATGTACCTATAGTTTTAGATGAAGAATAATAAAAAAGGAACAGTTTTACTGTTCCTTTTTTGAATTACATATATTATCGACAGGCGAATATTGGGATTTTGAATTAATTTGTTCCGTATTTGCTTGATTATTAACGGAAGAAGATGTGTTATTAGCTTCTTTAATATTGTTATTTTTATTTTCCGAAATCATGGATTGTCTTGCCTGCTTAATAACATCTGATAATTCAAAATCCGTACTTGCCACTGATAAATTTGAAGAAAAAGTATACAAAACCAAAAATAAAATAATGTTCCTCATTTGCCCTCCTTTTTTAATCATTATCATAGAGGGAAAATTCAAATTAATTCATCTGTTGTATAATTTTGAAGCGGTATTTTAATTCTTGAATTTTTTTAACTGACAGATTTATGTTTTGTTCGTTAATTTTACCTTTTTTTACAGCAGATTCAATATCTTGAACAAGCATATATATTTCTTTTGTTGTATTTCTGAAAATAAACATGTTTACTCCCGCATTAACGGCATTAATGCATGCATCTATTCTGCTAAATCCTTTAATTCCGTTCATTTCCATATCATCTGTAACAATAATGCCTTTAAAACCCAGTTCATTAATTAAAATATCGTCAATAATTTTTTTTGAAACCGAAGCAGGAACCAAAGAATTATCCAACTCGGGGTAAGATACATGTGCTGCCATAATAGCCGGTATTCCTTCTTTAATAAGCTGTATAAAAGGTTTGATATGAATATTTCTCAATTCATCGGCAGAAATGTTTACGGATGGAAGTGTTAAATGAGAATCTTCACAAGAGGCTCCATGTCCCGGGAAATGTTTGCCTACGGATATTATCCCGTATTTATCATATTCTTTAAAAACGACTTTACCGGCATTTATAACTTCATCGGCATTAGATGAAAAGGCTCTTTCTCCGATTATCGGATTATTTTCATTGGTGTTAACATCCAATACAGGTGCGAAATTCATATTAATACCATAATTTTTAAGTTCCAGAGCAATTTCTTTTGTTTGATTTTGAAGATATGAAAGTCCCATTTGATAGGCATTTTTGGCGCTTAAATATTTTTTTCCTTTATGAATGTTTTCTGTTCTTTCTACCCTGCCGCCTTCCTGATCGATACTGAAGAACATAGGTATTTTCGCATTATAAGCTAAATCGGAAATTAAATCTCTAAATTGTTTTTCCGATTCAATGTTATGAGAAAAGAATATAACACCGCCGAGTCCTGCTTGAACCATTGCCGTAAAATATTCGTTAGCGGAAAAGTTTTTACCGTTAAATCCGCATATAAACATTTGTAATATTTTTTCTTTTAAAGTTAAATTTTCGATGTTCATATTATCTCTTTATTTTGAAAATTCTAAATTGAGAAGGCTCCAGTTTGTCTGTTTCTATAGTCTTGACATTCGGTGCGCTATAGTGGGCAACAAAGTCTTTTTTATCTTCTTCATAGATATATTCAAGTTCAAGTTCAAAGTCACCGGGGATTTCAATTTTTTTATTTAAAACAGCCTTATTTGTTTTAACTGAATATTCCATAATTCCTTCGTTATTCTGTTTAAGAATTTTTTCATTTGCACAGAGGTAATTCGCAGCAATAATGAAAGATTCTTTAACCGTTTCTTTTGAAATCATCCAACTGATGAAGCCGTCTTTATTCTTTGTGATAATTTGAGCTTCACCGTCTGTAGTGAGTTCATCGTTGACAGCTAATCTTCTTATTGCGTCAAACCTGTTGTAAAAATCCTCATCATCATTTCTAATCAAGGATACTTCTTCCTGAATTGTAGCTTCTATACCGTCTTTAGAGAAAGACTCATCTCCATCAACATACATAACGGGGCGTTGAGCAAGTTTTCCGCCGGGTAAAAATTTAAATTTGAACCATTTAAAAAGTGCTTCATCTTTATCCGTTAAGCCGAGATATCTGTTAACGGTTCTAAATTCGCCGTCTTGATTATTATATGTCTTTAATATTGACAGTAATGAGTTTTTTGTTACCGTGGAATTATAATCTTGGAGTTCACGATTATTATTAATAACTTCAACGGGATTTTTTTCATAATCGGTTTTTGTATCATTGCCCCATAAAAGGTCAAAATTCATATCTGCGTGGTATTCTTTGTAGTATGAATTCCACAATCTGTATTCTGCCATAGAAGCGAAATAAGGAACGGATTGTTTTATTGTTTCGTTAATTTTTCTTAACAATATTCTTGGTGCTCTATAGCTAATCGGTCTGAGATTCTTTTCGCTCATTTCGTCAACGATAAAATCTGTATGAGAAATTCTGAAACCGTCAAAGTTATAGTCTTTTTGCAGATTTTTCAGATATTCAATATAATAATTTATAACGGGATAATTATATTCACCCGACTCCAAATAAACAAAGAATAAAGGAGTTTGGCAGTCGGACTCTGCGAATTCCGAAACATCGTGACCTTTTTCGTTAAAGTGCTTAAAAACTGGATATGCGCCGCCTTCTGCCATTTTTTCAAATATCGGAATACCGCTTGAACACCAAGCTCCGTCGGGGAGTGTCCACAATCCTTCTTCTATAAGTGCTTTTATTATCTCGCCTCTTTTTGTTATATCGGAATCTTTTTTAATTTTATTGGGTTTAACCCCTTCAATATCGGCTATAATACCTTTAATTCTTTTATTGAGTTTTATTTGCTCATCTTTTTTTGTCATAAAGTTTGAAAGTTCTTTACGTTTAGCTTCAAGTTCTTCCGTAAATTTATTGTAAATGGGCATAAATTCAGCCGTTAAATCAACGGAACCGCTTTTAAGCGTTGTTCTGTATATATTTTTTACGATAGTAACATCATCTTCATCAAATTCTTTTGAAAGTTTTATTGCAGCGAAATCAAGAGCTTTTGAAATTTCCTGAGTTAAAAATTTAACGTCAATCCAT
This sequence comes from Candidatus Gastranaerophilales bacterium, assembly GCA_947624665.1. GTDB lineage: Bacteria > Cyanobacteriota > Vampirovibrionia > Gastranaerophilales > Gastranaerophilaceae > Avigastranaerophilus. Next base: position 14,550 of record CANQLK010000004.1, on the reverse strand, counting down.
CTTGCAATTTCAGGATGTGCCAATACCGTTTTAGAAAATCTTCCGTTTTGAGGGAATACATCATAAATAACAGGATGAGCGCATAATTGGGCAAGTGCAATAAATAATTGAATTTGGGCTTTGCCGTCAATACCAAGGTTAAGTAAAACTTTATCCGTCAGTTTTTTGCTTACTTCTTCGGCCCCCGCAGTCAGGTAGGCATTTCCGAAATCTCTCGGGTGAAACGGAACAAGATAGATTGTTGTTGATAAAACATTAAGTTTTTCATTTCCCGAGGGAAGAATAACTATTTGCCTTAACCAATCGATGAATTTTGCTGGTTCGGGATTTATCGTTCCTTCGCCGAGTCCTGCCAGATTAACCAATTTTATATCGTGTTGTTCTCTTTTTATCCAATCGGCATCTTTATAGCCTAATCTTGCCAATTCGCTGGTATTATTATTTGTTATTATTAATTTGTTATTTTTTAAAGCTGAATTCAATTCCAATTTCTTTTCAAGGCAGAATAAAACTTCGCTTGAATTAAGTTCTGATATGGCTCTTGATTGTGAATAAGGCAGATAGCCGAATTTTTCAATCAATTCGGAAAGTTCTTTTTTTCTTTCCGGTTTTATTTCTTCATTGAAATATAAATTACGAACCTTTTCATAATACTTGTTAAATAAATCAGATTTTCCGGCTTCTTGTTTTTTCGAAAGAAACTCGAACATAAATTCACCTCTTTGTCTATATAATTGTAACCCCGATACAGTATATAGTATTATTATTTTAATTTTAAATCAAGAATATTAATCTAAAGGTTTAGATGATTTTATAAACCGTTTGATTGATGTACAAACCCGATAAAATTTATAGAATATATAAAGAGGGTAGTATTTTCGTTGGAGATATATGAAAAAAGGGAATAATACGATATCAGTAATAAAATCAATAATATTAACGGTATTTTTTGTATTCTTTGGGTTGCAGAGTTATGCTTCCGTATATTCACTTTCGGCTATCGAGGTCAATAAAAATGAAAGCGGACAATATAGTGTTATTTTAAAAACCGATAAAAGAATATCCGTAAAAAAAGAAGAAAGTGTCAACGGCAAATTGACATTATTGTTAGGTTCTACGCTTCCTTCGGATTCAACGGATATAATTTATGACAATTCGCCCGAAATTTCAAATATAGTAGTTCAGAAAAAAAATAAAAACAGTACGCTTGTATTGTTTGAAGGTGCGGGAATAAATAATGCTCAAATATATATAAGGGATTTATCATCGGGGATTGTATATAAAACCGATAACGGTAAATTTTTAAACAAAAAAATTAAAACCGGTTCGGCATTATTTGGGGTATTACTTTCAATATTATATTTATTCGCTTTAAAAAAGAACAAAAATAAAAAATATGTAGCTTCAGGTAATTATATTGGCAGGAAGCAGAAAAGAAGTGTTAGTGTAAATACATTAAGAAATAAGAATTTAGTGCAGTCTAAAAATATACCTTCAATAAGTTCAAAAGTAAGCGGCAGTTTTAATTCAGCAAAAGTTTATATGAGTATTCCTTCAGAGCTTGCGGTAAATGAAAGTTTTGAACAAGAACAAATAAGAAAAGCAGGTTAAAATATTTTATTATTACATGCTTGCCTAAAATTTATTAAGATAATAATATTAATAATAAATGGTGAGAATGAAGTAATGCAAAAAATAATAGCATCTGAATTATTTAAAAATATGCAGAGTATTAATGAAAGAGAGTTTGAAGGCTCGGGGAATATAAATTTGGATTTTTCAAATATAGATTCCATAGATTTGGATGCAGTAAAAATACTTTTAAATTTACAAAAAATTGCATTATTAAATAATAAAACGTTGTCAGTAAGCAATGTAAATGCAAATGTAGGTCAAATACTTGATGCAACGGGGTTAAATAAAACATTTGCGAATTTGGCTACTAATCCGATATCAAGAAAGAAAAAATAATGGATGAAAAATTTTATATAGTGGCAACTCCTATAGGAAATTTAAAAGACATTACCTATAGAGCTGTTGAGGTGTTGAAAAGCGTGGATTTTATCGCTTGTGAAGATACAAGAGTTACGAAGGTTTTGGCGGAAAAATACGGAATAACCGCAAAATTGATAGATTGTCATAAGTTTAATGAGAAAGAACAAAGTGAAAAAATAATAAATTTAATAGAGAACGGAAATAAAATAGCATTGGTATCGGATGCGGGGACTCCTTTGATATCGGATCCGGGTAGTGTATTACTCCAAGAGCTGTATAAAAGAGGTATAAATGTGACCTCAATCCCCGGAGCTTGTGCTGTTTCGACTTTTTTAAGTATGGTTCCGAGAGATACGGAAGAGTATGTTTTTATCGGATTTATCCCGAGAACATTTAATTTGCAGAAAGAAATTTTAGCGAAGCACAAAAATACAAATTGTGTATTTTACGAATCTCCCAACCGTTTAATACAGACGTTGGAAAATATAAAAGAGATATTAGGGGAAGATACTAAAATAGCTGTTGGCCGAGAACTTACAAAGGTTTTTGAAGAGGTAAAAACGGATACTGTTTCTCAAATAACGGAATATTACAAAAGTCATCCGTTAAAGGGTGAGATAGTTGCAATGGTATTTTCAAGAGAAGCCGAAAATTGCCGTGATGAAGATATTTTAGAAAAGATATGCATATTAAAAGAGGCGGGGTATTCTCCTAAAGATGCGGCAAAAATCATTTCCGCATTATATAAAGAGAATAAAAATAAAGTTTATAAACTGGCGATAAAATCAAAAGAATAATATAACATTACAAACTGCAACAATTTGCTGACATAAAGGGGTTTAATATAGTATTTGTAGTAAAATTTAATTGTTATGTTTGATAATTTGTCCGAAAAATTACAAGAAATCATAAAAAAGGCATCAGGAAATGCTTCTTTGACCGAAGAAAATATGACAGAGGCATTAAGAGAGGTCAGACGTGCATTATTGGAAGCTGATGTCAGCTTAAAAGTCGTTAAAATATTTATGACCAATCTCAAAGAAAAAGCTTTAGGAGAAGACGTAATAAAAGGAGTAAACCCTACTCAACAACTTGTTAAGATTGTACATGATGAACTTGTAAACATATTGGGAAATGAAAATAAACCCCTTGAATTAAAATCACATCCTTCAATAATAATGATGCTTGGACTTCAAGGTTCGGGGAAAACCACATCTGCCGCAAAATTAGCCGTTAAACTGAAAAAAGAAGGAAAAAATCCGTTGTTGGTAGCAGCCGATGTATACCGACCCGCCGCCATAACTCAATTAAAAACACTCGGGGAACAAACTTCAACCCCTGTATATACGGTTGAAGGCTCGACGGATGTCCAAAAAATAGTATCTCAATCAATAGAATACGCAAAATCAAACGGATATAATGTTGTAATTATAGATACAGCAGGCAGATTACAGATAGATAACGAGATGATGGCAGAATTAATGCTTATAGACAGAGCATTTAATCCCGATGAAAAACTGTTGGTAATAGATTCCATGCTGGGTCAGCAGGCTGTAAGCGTAGCCGAAAACTTTAATTCGCAGTTGGATATTACAGGTATTGTACTGACAAAACTGGATGGGGATTCAAGAGGTGGTGCGGCATTAAGTGTTGTCTATTCGTCCGGTAAACCCGTTAAACTTACGGGAACAGGTGAAAAACTTGATGCGTTAGACGATTTTCACCCTTCAAGAATGGCGGACAGAATCCTTGGAATGGGCGATATTGTTTCTCTCGTTGAAAAGGCGCAGGAAGTTTTTGACGAGGAGCAAGCCAAAGAATTCGAAAAGAAAATGCAAAAAGCCGAATTTTCATATAACGATTTTTTGAAAATGCAAAAACAAATGAAAATGTTTGGGTCTATTGATAATCTGTTGGGAATGCTTCCGATTCCCGGACTTAACAAAGAAACGAAAGAAACAATCGCCAGTGAAGGCGAAAAACAAATGAAAAAAATAGAATCGTTTATATCAAGTATGACCCCCGCCGAAAGAGCAAATCCTTCTTTGATGAACACTTCAAGAAAACGCAGAATATCAATGGGCAGCGGTATACCCATCCACGAAGTTAATCAGATTATTTCACAATTTGACCAAATGAAACAAATGATGAAAGGCTTCTCGGATATTAAGCAAAAGGTTAAAAAGGGAAAGTTAAAAATCCCTAAAAATTTTGGAGGGAAATTTCCGTTTTAAGGATAGTAAAGGTGGTATATGTTAACTAAAGCAATGATTATGGCTGCAGGTGTCGGTTCAAGATTGGAACCTTTATCGAGTATTGTTCCAAAACCTCTTGTTCCCGTTGTAAATATCCCTGTTATGGATATTTTGGTTAAACATCTTGCTTCAAACGGAGTTAAGGATATTATTTCAAATACTTATCATAAAGCAGAATATATACAAAGCCATTACGCAAAAAGCGATTTTAATGTCAATATTCAATTTATAAAAGAAGAAAAACTGTCAGGAACAGCGGGCGGAGTCAGAAAATGCCGTTTCTTCTTTGACGAAGGTCAGGATTTTATTGTATTATCAGGGGACGGATTGTCCGATATCAACATTAATGAAGCATATAACTCTCACAAATTATCAGGTTCTCCCGTTACAATTATTGCAAAAGAAATTGAACATAAAGAAGTGCATAAATACGGAATAATTGTAACCGATAAAGACGGTTATGTCGCTTCATTTCAGGAAAAGCCATCCTTAAAAGATGCAAAATCCAATCTGGCAAATACAGGTATATACATTTTTAATTACAAAATTTTTGACTTCATTCCTGAAAATACTTTTTATGATTTTGCCAAAAATGTATTTCCTTCGATTTTAAGTTCCGGAATTAAGATAAATACCTATATTCATAAAGGCTACTGGTCTGATATAGGTTCTATTGAACAATATAAACAATCAAATATTGATGTAATCAATAAAAAAGTAAGTTCAGCCAAGGTAAATGTAGTTGTGTCGGGCAATTCAAAATATGTAAGTAAAGATACTTTGTTTATGGGGCATAACTGCGTTTTGGAAGGAAATAATGTTTTTGGAAGTAATTGCAGACTGGGAAATAATTCCCGTATAATAAATTCTGTTATTTGGGATAATGTTGATATAGGTGACAATGTAATCGTCGAAAATTCAATTATATTGCCAAATATAACAGTAGAAGAATCGGTATATAACGATGTAATATCGAAAAACATTAAAGAAAAAACTGAACAGCCCGTATAGAAAGAGGAAAAGAATGATAATAATAATGGAGCCATCGGCAACACCCGAGCAAATAAAAACAGTAGTAAACGCACTGCATAATAAAGGTTTTAAGACCGTATTAAACCAGGGTGATGTAATGACCGTAATTGCTGCAATCGGTGATAAAAGGTTGATAGAACCTCATTCTTTCCAATCCTATGACGGAGTCAGAAGTGTAAAACTTATACAAGAACCTTATAAACTCGCTTCAAGAGAAGGGAAACAGGAAGATACCGTAATAGAATTTTCAAACGGTGTAAGGATAGGAGGTCTGGAAAAGCCTGTATTAATGGCGGGGCCTTGCTGTGTTGAAAAAGATATAGACGGTTTATTAAGAGTAGCAGATGCCGCAAAGGAAATGGGCTGCCAATTTTTAAGAGGCGGTGCATTTAAACCGAGAACTTCTCCATATGATTTTCAAGGTCTTGAGGAAAAAGCATTGGAATACCTTGCAATTGCAAGAGAAAAAACCGGACTCCTGATTGTAACCGAGTTAATGGATACGTTAGATTTGGATTTAGTATGCCAATATGCCGATGTTATTCAAATCGGGGCAAGAAATATGCAAAACTTTAAATTGCTACATGCAGTCGGCAAATGTAATAAGCCTGTCATATTGAAAAGGGGTGCAGCTGCTTCGATTAGAGAATTTTTGTTGGCTGCCGAGCATATAATGTATAACGGCAACGATAAAGTTATTCTCTGTGAACGTGGAATAAAAGGGGTAGATAACAGTGCCACAAGAAATACACTTGATATTGCAGCAATTCCCGTTATAAAAAAATATTCTCATTTGCCGATAATAGTAGACCCGAGCCACGGAACAGGCAGAAGATATCTTATAGAACCAATGGCAAAAGCAGGTTTAATTGTCGGCGCACACGGAGTTATGATGGAAGTTCATCACGACCCTGAAAATGCTTCCTCTGACGGAGCTCAAAGTCTTAGCATTCCGATGTTTAAAGATGTTGCAAAACGTTTGAATAAACTCATCGGAAGAATTGACTATGATAATAAACATTTAATGAGTATGGATAAGGTATAACCGTTGTATAAATTTAATTTTGAACCTGATGAATTTCAAAAAGAGGCTTTTGAATGTATAGATAATTCCAAAAGTATTGTAGTATGCGCACCAACGGGTGCAGGAAAAACCTGTATTGCGGAATATGCAATAATGAAAGCTTTGGATGAAAATACAAGATTATTTTATACAACTCCGCTTAAAGCTTTATCTAATCAAAAATTTTATGATTTCGGGAAAAAATATGGAGAAGGTAATATAGGACTGCTGACGGGGGATACTTCCATTAATCGTGATGCTCCGATTGTTGTTATGACTACCGAAGTTTTCCGAAATATGCTGTATAATACCAATTTCGGTAAGTTAAAAGATAATCTTAAAGATGTTAAATATGTTGTTCTCGATGAAGTTCACTATATGAATGATGAAGAGAGAGGCACTGTTTGGGAAGAGAGTATTATATACTGTCCATCATCAATACAGATAATCGCCTTGAGCGCAACAATAGCAAATTCACGTCAGTTATGCGACTGGATAAATACGGTTCACTCCAAAACGGAGTTAATATACACCGATTTTCGCCCCGTACCTTTAAGACATTATTATTATGATTCTTCTAAACCTTATGATATATTGCCGCTGCTTACTCCTGACGGTAAATTAAACAGAAAAATCAAACCCGAAAAGAAAATGAACTATTATTCAAGACAGGCAAAAAGGAATAATACAGTTAAGGATGTTATAAGTGTTTTACACAAAAAAGAAATGCTTCCTGCAATATTCTTTACATTTTCACGTAAAAAATGCGATGAAAATATGGAAAAATGTGCAGAAATTAATTTGATTACTCAAGAGGAAGCAAAACAAATACGAGAAGAAATTAACGAATTTTTAAAAGAACATACATATTTAGAAAATAATAAGAACTTGGAATATCTATATAACGGAGTAGCCTCGCACCATGCAGGGTTATTGCCGTCGTGGAAGCTTTTGGTTGAAAGATTATTCCAAAAAGGATTAATAAAAGTAGTATTTGCAACGGAAACACTTGCTGCAGGAATAAACATGCCAGCAAGGACAACGGTAATATCAGCAATAAGCAAACGAACGGATTCGGGACACAGAATGCTGAGCGCAAATGAATTTTTGCAGATGTCAGGCAGGGCAGGCAGAAGAGGAATGGATGAAATAGGTTATGTAGTGGTTATGGGAACTCAATTCCAGACTCCCGATGAAGTCGCCGAACTTGTAAAAAGTCCTTCTAATCCGTTAGAAAGCCGTTTTTCTCCGAGCTATTCAATGGTGTTAAACCTTCTTCAAAATCTTGAGTTGGAACAGGCAAAAGAACTTATTTTAAAGAGCTTCGGCTACTATTCTTCCAATGACAGATTAAGACCTGTAGTAGTTCAGCAGATTAATTTAGAGCAGACAATTGCAAAACTAAAGAATGAGAAATGTCCGTTTAATTTGACTACTGAAGATTTCTTGGAATTTAATAAGTTAAAAGATAAATTTATTGTATACAGAAAATTAACAAGAACACTGGAAAAGCAGGCAAAGCAAAAAGGGCAGAAGAATGCTCCTGAGGTTGTTGAATATTCAAACAAAACAAAAGAAATTCGGCTTGCCATGGAAAAATACAAATGCAATATTTGTAATGCATACAAAAAACATATTAAAAACCTGGAAATTATAGCCAGATATGAAAAGCGTTATAAAGAAGTTTGCAGGCATGTTGAAAAGCAAAAGGATATATATTGGAATAAATTTTTGGCGCACAAAGAGATTTTAGAGAGAATGCGCTATATAGAAAACGGATATCCGAGTGAAGCGGGGATAACGTGTTCAATGGTAAGAGCAGAAAATGAGCTGTATTTAACCGAAATAATACTGAGTGGTATTTTGGAAAATTTAGAGAAATATGAGCTTGCCTCGGTAATATGTGCGCTTGTGACCGAAGATTTAAGGACAGAGGTATATCCCAATGCCCCTATAAGCCGAGATACAAGAAAAGCATTGAACAAGATAAAAGAGATAAGAAAAAAACTTGCAGCCATACAAAGGGATTATGATATAGATACTCCGATGTATATAAACTCGTATTATTGTTCGTTAATAGAGCAATGGGTACAAGATACACCTTGGGAGGATATAGCAAAACAGGCAGATTCTTCTGAAGGTGATATAGTAAGGATATTCAAGCGAGTAGTTGATGTATTAAGGCAGATTTCAATATTACCGAATGTGTCTGATGAATTAAAAAATAAATGCAAAGATACAATAGTATTGATATTAAAAGAGCCTGTAGATGTCGACTAATTTAGATTATCCGTAAATGGCTTTTATACCTTGAAGATTGTAAATTAAGCTGTCCAGAGCTTCTTTATTGCCTTGTTTTATTTGGATAAATTTAAGAATCATATCACGGCTGGCATCAGTTTCAAGGATGTCGATTAAACCTTTAAGTTCATCTTCCGAGAGCTTGAAAGTTTCTTTAAGATTAGCGATAAAGTCAATATCAAACTGAGTTTTCTTAGTAATAAACATATCGCCGACACCTGAAAGAAGCCAGTTAATATTAACGCCGAACTCCAGAATAAGTGCATTTAAGAACTTGGAACCGGGTTGAGCTTCACCTCTTTCGTAGCTGCCAATTGTTCTTGCGGGAATATTCAATTTTATTCCCAATTCGGAAGATGTCATTTTTAAGACGGATTTTAATTCTTTAATTCTTTTACATATACTCATTTTTACCACCTGAACTATTTTGTTACATTATGTTGCAATAGTATTGTATTTCATTCCCTGATAATGTAATATAATAAGTATGAAATATACTATAATGTAAATCCAACTATTAGTATTATATAATAAAGTACAATTTTTTGCACTAGTTTTACAATAATACAGATATGTTAATTTACAAAAGTTGAAATAAGAATGGGGGACTATATGAGAAAAAGACATTTACGTCTTATTTTTTCACGTGAAGAAAATTGGCGGGATTACAATAAAATAAACTATTTGGAAAAAATTAAAGACTTCTTTGAATGTATATTACTTTCAAAACATGAGAAAATTGTTATATTAAAATATTGCTTAATAAAAATATACAGAGATTATGAACAATCAAGCGGAATTATAGATATTCCGTATTTTGTAAAAGCAGACATAAGAATGTCACAAATTGTAAAAGATAAGAAAATAGATTATTACTACAATCGGCTTAAAAAATTTAGAGATACCAAAATTATGTAGTATAAAACTATAATTTATTAATGGTATAATTCGAATATGGGAAAGAAAATAATTTCAACAAATAGAAAAGCATATCACGAATACCATATATTTGATAAATATAATGCAGGAATGGTATTAACAGGTACGGAAATTAAGTCTGTCAGAAAAGGCGGAGTTAATTTAAAGGATAGTTTTGTCAGGATAGAGGATAATGAAGTATACCTGTATAATTGTCATATAAGTGTTTATGAACAAGGAAACAGGTATAATCATGAAGAAAAGCGTACAAGAAAGTTATTGTTAAATCGCAAAGAGATTGACAAAATGGTTGGTAAAATAAAAAAAGACGGCTATGCGATAGTTCCTACGGAGTTATATTTGGAAAACGGCTGGGCAAAGTTGGAAATAGCTCTTGCAAAAGGAAAAAAATTGTATGATAAGCGTGAGGATTTAGCCAAAAAAGCACAAACAAGAGATATTCAAAGACTTGTAAAAAGAAAATAAAAATAATCCGTCATTTTGCTTTGCAGCCGTCGTCCATAAAATCGATTTTCTTATCAAAATTATTATCTATACCATCATAGCAAGAGCCTACGGATTCAAACGATTCGGCTCTGGGATCAAAATGTTCGTATTTCTCGGGAATTTTATTCCACAGGTATAAAAACGTATTTCTGAGGAAAATCGCAATATCTTTATTTTCAATAATAAGAACATTTTCATCGTTACGGTTGTTACCGCTGTTTGTGTAGTTCATAGAACCTATTGAAGATATTTTATCGTCTATGATTATACTTTTCATGTGCATTTTACCCGCAAAATTTTCGGTTTTTACTTTTATTCCGTATGTTCTGAGTAATTTATGAACGGAATTTTTAGTATGCGAATTGGTTGCATCACAGATTATTTTAATTTCTACACCTCTGTTTTTTGCTTTAATCAAGGCATTTGCCGTATCTTTATTTGATAAAAAGAACATTGGCATATAGATGTATTTGTTAGCATTATTAATAAGCGGAATAATTTTTTGGTGAAGAATATCATCCTGAGGAGAAAATAACGGCGTTATTTTTATATTATTTCCTATATTTATTTGTGGTTTCGGATGAGAATTTTTATATTTATGGAATATTCCGTTATACATTTGTTCAAATTCTTTTTTGTAGATATCAGCCAATTCTTTAGAGTTTATTAAAACGGCATAATTAGCGTTAAAACCGCTTAAATCGGTTGTTGTAATATTTGCCGAGCCTGTAAATACTTTTTGTGAGTCAAATATAAAAAATTTATTATGCATTATTGCCGATGAATTTGATTGTTCATATTGTTCGTCGGTATTATAATCAGTGATAATATCAGCCAGTTTTTGATTATCCTTGTAGTAATCTTCACCTGATTTAGAAATATCAAATACCCATCTTATTTTAACACCTCGTTTTTTTGCTTTAATTAGTGCATTAAATATTTCAGGCTGATTATTGAAACCGTAGACGGCGAAATCAATGGTATGTTTGCTGTTTTCTATTTCTTTTTCGAGTGTTTTGCAGGCAATATTATCGCATTTATTTGAAGGTTTATAAATTTCGTTTAAATCCAGAAAGAAAACTTTTATATTTTTATTTTCATAATATTTCTTTGAAGGGCATAGTGATTTTGTTTTTTTATTGTCGGGTGCGGAATGCTTTATAAATGAAACATTTTGAAATGTCAAATTGCAGGTTTTGCAAGGAGTGTCTGACGGTTTTAAAAATTCTTTTTTTATTATTTTGTAATTTTTGATTTTTGTGCAGGCATCACAGCTCAATTTATGATATTTTCTGTTTTTAGGGTTGTATAAAACATAGTCATCCAAATTGATATTATTTATATTGTTTAAGAGATTATTTTGGGATTTTGCACTTTCATCGTAGAAAAAGCCCGATTCTTTTATTAAGTCGGTATATTTATGATTTTTTATATAAATTTCGCCGTTTTTTAAATCGACGTGTTTATTTTTTAATAAATTTTCGGTTATATTAAAAGCTTTGTACTCTAGAAAGAGTTTTTGTTCTTCTGACAAATTTTTAAAAACGGGATGATTGGAGTAATCGGTATTTTTATTTATGTAGAAGATATTTTCTATTGTAACAGGAGTCTTTTCATCGAATATATAATTTTTGTTTAAATCAATATAAATTGAGAGCGGAGAATTAATTTTAAGAATTTTAAATCCTTCCTCCGGAAGGAGATATAAGATAAAAAAGGAAATGATAAAAAGGGTAAGTATGATAAAAATTTTTCTTTTCATATCGTTAATTATATATTAAAAAAGGAATTATGACTTTACAATCGAAAATTAATCAATTAGAATATAGAGTAGAAGAAAGGAGAGGTGTCCGAGCGGTTTAAGGTGCAAACCTGGAACGTTTGTGTGGGGGCAACTTCACCGCGGGTTCGAATCCCGCCCTCTCCGTTTTTTTATTTATATATAATTTAAGAGGGATGAGAACCCCATAAAGCGAAGCTTTATAACAGGTTCGAGCGGAATTTCCGTAGAACGAAGCGAAAGTAATGAGCGAGTTCGAATAAGTGAGGGCAAGCCGAATGAAAGCGAAGCGAAATGAGGCACTTGCCCGAGAGAGAGGAAATTCCAAGAAATCCCGCCCTCTCCGTTTTTTTGTATTTATATAATGAGTGTAAATTCCAAGAAATCCCGCCCTCTCCGTTTTTTGTATTTATATATATAATTAATAGAAAAAACTGTTTCTATAATTTTCAGGCAGTTTAATATATATGAAACTTAAATGTTTATTATTGTGTAATTATTATTTTTTTTTTATAATTAACCTGAAATGAATAAAAAACAATATGTTTATTGGAGCATAATTTTTATAGTTTTTTCAATTTATGCGGTAATATTAGCCTATTATTGCTACAAAAATACTTTGTGCTATCCTTATCTTTCCGACAGTTACAGGTCTTTTTTTGATATTTTTGTTTTGAAGGATAATTCTTCATTTGGATATATATTATCGAATCTTTTTGAAATCGATTCTATTATTAATATTTTACCTTTATATCCTTTTTCATTAATCTTTAAAGGACATTATTTTTTCTTTTTCATAATTGGAAATTTATTCTTATATACAATTCCTTTAATCGGAATTTTATTATTTACTGTATTTACTAAAATTATTAATTGGCGTGAAAATAAAATATTTAATGTTTTTATAATTACATCAATTTTATTTATGCCGCAACTATATCTAAATACTTTTTTAGGCCTTTCTGAAATTTCAAATTTAATTTTGATTTTTTTATTAATATATAAAACATATAATATAGATTTTTCAAAAAAGCTTCCTGTAAAAAATATGATTCTTCTTGGGTTGACTTTATATGCAATATTTTTTTTACGAAGATTTTATTGTGTTTTTGATATATCTTATATAATAGCAATTATTTTAATTAACATTCCTCGAATAATTAATTCCAAAGAATTGGAAAAATCGAAGTTATTTTTTAATTTATTAAAGAATATTTTAATAGTTGGATTTGCGTTTACTTTCTTCTTTTTGGTATTTAATTTTAAATATGTTATTTCCTCGTTATCAGTAGGAAATAGTGTTTATGAAGCTTATAACTGTGGAGTAATTGACAATTTAATTAAAATAGTACATTCTATTGGAATATTACAAATTAGTTTATTGATAATATCAATTATTTTAATAATAATTAGAATAATTTATAAAAAAGAAGATAACCAATATATAAAATTTCTTTTTGTAATATTTCTATTTTATTCAATTCTAATGTGTTTATATATGATTAATAACGAATATATTCTTTTTATCCAAATATGTTCATATATTTTTATATTTTATTGTATATGGTTATATATGAAAAATTGGAAAAGCAAAATAAATAAAAATTTTATTTTGTATATTCTGATGTTAATGAGTTTAATTAATTTTAAGCTGTATGTTAATTATGATTCTAATATAGGAAATGATTTCTATAAATTATTTGCACATTCTATAAATGGACTTGTATTATTTAAATATGAACATAGAAATTATGAAATCTTAGAAAATATATCTAATAAGTTAGAATATGAAATAAAAAAAGATAAAAAAGAAGATTATAAAATATTAGTTTTGGGTGGCTCATACTCTATAGATTTTTTTACATTTAAATCCTATTTTTCGGTAAAAGATATTAATATATATAGACATATTATATTTAACCCTGAAATGTTTACCTATGAGGGATTTGTAGACTATGATATACTTGATGCGGATTATGTGATAATAATAACACCGGTAAGGGGTAATTTTGAAAGGATTGATTTTTTGCCTGCAATTGTATATGCGGAAGACTTTTTAAAGAAAGAAAACTTGAATAAAAGCTATAAATTAATTTTCGATAAAGTATATTATGAAGATATATATGTTGATGATAATGAAAAATATATAAGGCAGAGCCACTATTATTTTTATAAGAAACAGAAACGAGTGACGCCTAATCAAGTTAAAAATTTATTTGAATCAATATTAAGAGAAGTACCCGAGTATAAGGAAAATTATAATATATATTTAGAAGAGTATAAAAATTATTTTAATATAAAATATCTCAATCAAAATGAGGGCAAGCCGAATGAGAGCGAAGCGAAATAAGGTACTTGCCAGAGAGAGAGGAAATTCCAAGAAATCCCGTCCTCTCTGTTTTTTGTATTTATATATAATTTAAGAATGATGAGAACCCGCATAAAGCTAAGCTTTATAACAGGTTCGAGCGGAATTTCCGTAGAACGAAGCAAAAGTAATGAGCGAGTTCGAAGAAGTTTTTTTTCTATTTTAATTTTGAATATTCGCTATCATCTACTGCTTCCAGCCAAACATTTTCCGTTTCGGTGCCGTCAACTTCAACTGCTATATGAGAAAACCAGCTGTTTGGTGCGCTCCCATGCCAGTGTTTAACATTTGCAGGAATATTTATAACATCGCCCTGTTTCATTTCAATCGG
>CANQLK010000003.1 GCA_947624665.1 Candidatus Gastranaerophilales bacterium | reverse complement strand
AACGGCTGACTGATTGTTCGGTTGTTGTTAATACGTCTTTTAATATCAGAGGAGAGCCGATAGTTAATACTCCTGAGAATGCCTATAAATGTTTTATGTTTACGGATTTAGACGTATTGGTATTGGAAAATTTTGTTCTGTTAAAAGAAGAACAAAAAGCTATCGAAGGAATTGAACAATACCAAAAACAGTTCAGATTGGATTAATCATGTATGAAAATAAGAAGGTAATTATAATCGGAGCGGGGCCTGCGGGATTAAGCTGCGCATATTATCTCTTAAAACATTCCGACATAAAACCTGTAATTCTGGAGGAAAGTCCGTATATAGGCGGTATTGCAAGGACTTATAATCATAACGGCAACAGAATGGATCTTGGCGGTCATCGCTTTTTTACCAAAAATGATGAGGTTCTTGAGTTTTGGAATGAAATATTTCCTATTGATTCGACTATAACTCAATACGAAAAGGACGAAAATAATAAAAACTTTTTAAAGCGTAAAAGATATTCAAGAATTTATTTCAATAAAAAATTTTTTGATTATCCTATTACCCTGAAGCCTGCAACTTTTTTGAATATGGGATTATATAACGTATTAAAATCGGGATTCGGCTATTTATATTCAAAAATTTTTCAAAGAGAAGAAAAATCTCTTGAAGACTTTTATATTAACAGATTTGGCAGACCATTATACGAAATGTTTTTTGAACAATATACGCAGAAAGTTTGGGGGCTTCATCCGTCAAAAATATCTCCCGATTGGGGAAAACAAAGAGTAAAAGGAATATCATTGACGGAAGTTTTGAAAAATGCCGTTTTTAATATCTTAAAAAAAGAGCATAAAGTAGAAACTTCTTTAATAGAAGAATTTTTATATCCGCCAAAAGGACCGGGGCAGTTTTATGAAGAACTTGCCGAAAAAATAGAGAAAATGGGCGGTATTATTTATAAATCTAACTGCGTTTATAATTTTTCAGTTAAAAACAACAGGATAATATCTTTAAAAGCAAAGGATGAAAACGGTAATACTTATGATTATGAATGTGATACGGTATTTTCTTCCATGCCCGTTAAAGATTTAATTTTATCCGTAAACGAGATATCGGACAATAAAGTTATAAATGCGGCGAAGAACTTATGTTACAGAGATTTTATTACCATAGGTCTTCTTGTAAAAAAATTAAAAATAAAGAACAACACAAAGATAAAAACTATCCAAAATATAGTACCCGATTGTTGGATATATATACAGGAAAAAAATGTAAAAATAGGCAGACTGCAAATATTTAATAATTGGTCGCCGTATATGGTAAAAGATAACATTAATACGGTTTTTCTGGGACTTGAATACTTTTGTAACGAAGGTGATAGTCTTTGGAATATGAGTGAAAAAGATTTTACGGATATGGCAGTTAATGAACTTTGTGAAATAGGCATTATTGATAAAGAAAATGTTATTGATTCGGTAGAAATAAAAGTAAAGAAAGCATATCCGGCATATTTCGGCTCGTATAATCAATTTGATATAATGAAAAAATATTTGGACGGTATAGAAAATTTATATTGTATAGGCAGAAACGGACAACACCGATACAACAATATGGATCACTCTACTCTAACGGGTTTTGAAGCGGCAAGAGCTTATCTTAACAGCAGCAGCAAAGAAAAAATATGGAATGTTAATACCGAAGAAGAATATCATGAAGAAATAAAGAATTGTCACAATAAACGGATTTGAGTTCTGTTATTGTTGTTAAAATGCCTTGAATAGAATACAATATAATAGATATATTGGGGATATTTATGCAGGATAAGAATTTTATACTAATTGACGGGCATGCACTGGCTTACAGGTATTTTTTTGCACTGGAGCGAACGGCGATGAAAACATCGGATAATCAGCCTACTTGGGCGGTTTTCGGTTTTTTTAAGGCAATGTTTGATTTATTGCAAAATTCACAAATACAGCCTGATGCGATTGCCGTAGCATTTGATGTATCAAGGCATACATACAGAACGGAAATGTATTCCGAGTATAAAGCTAACAGAGAAAGCATGCCCGATACTTTAAGAAGCCAGCTTGCATTAATAATAGAGGGACTTCAAGCATTAAATATTCCTATATTAACAAAAGAAGGTTTTGAAGCTGATGATGTAATAGGCACTATTGCAACAATGGCTAAACAAAAACAGCATAAAACATATATATTAACAGGTGACAGGGACTCTTTTCAACTTGTAGACAGAGAAGGTTATATTACTGTTATTGTGCCTTCAAAGGGTGAATTAATTTATTATGACTGGTATAAAGTATTTGATAAAATGGGTGTGTATCCATATCAAATAATAGATTATAAAGGTTTAAGCGGTGATACTTCGGATAATATCCCAGGAATAAAAGGGATTGGGGAGAAAACAGCGTGTAAACTCCTGTCAAGATTTGATAAATTAGAACAAATATATGAACATATTGATGATGTAACTGAAAAAGCATTAAACAAAAAGCTTAGGGAAGGTAGGGAAATTGCATTTTTAAGTAAAGAGCTTGCCACGATTCAAAGAAATCTTGATGTGGATTTCGATTTTGACTGTGCCAAACTTGAAATGCCGAATTATAATAACGTGGTTGAATTTTTTAAGAAAAATCAATTTTATAATTTTTTAAAGAATTCCGATAACCTGTTAAAGCCTTTTAAAATCGGTGCAGGTTCAGCTAAAGTATCTCCCGATTGTGCGGAAAAGAATGAACAATTAATATCATCATCAGGGCAAATGCAGTTAGGTCTTGGAATATCAGATATGCTGGTTTCTGAGTCGCATAAAGAATACAATCATAATAAAACGGTGGTTGATACTGTAGAAAAGCTTGATGAGCTTGTTAAGGAGCTTAAAAATCAGACGATTTTTTCTATTGATGTCGAAACAACAGGGATAAATCCTTTAGAGTGCGACCTGGTAGGTATTTCTATTGCTTATTGCGAGCAAATACAGGCGAAAAACGGAAGAGTTAAAATTGATAATACAAAGAGCGATTTGGTAAAATCATTTTATATCCCCGTGTTTCATCTTGTAGGTACTCAATTGGAATTGGAGGTTGTAAGAGGCAAGCTTTCAGACATATTGACCGATAATAACATTGCAAAAACCCTTCAAAATGCTAAGTTTGATTATCATGTTTTAAAACATCATAATATGCCTTTAAAAAATATAATATTTGATACAATGCTTGCAAGCTATATAAAAGATTCGTCAAGAAAGCACGGATTGAAACAGCAGGCAAGTGACTATCTTAATTATATAATGGTAGAATATGAAGAACTGTTGAAAAACAATTCCTCCTCTTTTACCATAGAAACAGTTCCAATAGAAGAAGCCGCATCTTATGCTTGTGATGATGCTTTTGCAACATTGCTTTTGACTAAATATTGGCAGGAAAATCTTGACGAAAAAGAACTTGATTTACTATATAACATTGAAGTTCCTTTAACCATTGTACTTGCGATTATGGAAGAAAATGGGGCAAATATTGATATTAACTGTTTAGGTTCTATTGAAAAAGAAATAAACGACAAGTTAGAGGTAATTGAAAATAAAATATATGCTCAAGCAGGCGAAAAATTTAATATTAACTCTCCAAAACAGGTAGGGGATATACTGTTTGGTAAATTAAATTTAAAAGCAAAAGGAATGAAATCCAGAACGGGATTTTCGACAAGTGCAAAAGTCTTGGAAAATCTGGCTGAAGAAAACGAAATAGCCAGAGATATATTGGAACAGAGGCATCTGGCAAAACTAAAAAGTACATACGTGGAAACACTGCCTGAATTAAGAAGTCCGATTGACGGCAGAATACATACTAACTTTAATCAAACCATTACAACAACAGGCAGATTGTCCTCATCAAATCCGAATTTGCAGAATATTCCAATAAGAACCGAGCTGGGGAACAGAATAAGAGGTGCATTTGCTGCCGAAGATAAAAATAATGCAATAATTTCGGCTGATTATTCTCAAGTGGAATTAAGGCTTTTAGCGCATATATCACGTGATGATAACTTGATAGAAGCATTTTGCTCTGATGAAGATATTCATAGTCAAACTGCGGCTAAAATATTTGATGTTCCCATAGAACAAGTTACAAAAGAAATGAGAAAGAAAGCAAAAGCCGTAAATTTCGGTATAGTATACGGACAATCAAGATACGGTTTGGCTTCAAGTCTTGGAATTTCACCTTATGAAGCTCAAGATTTCATTGACAGATATTTTGCCACTTATCCTGACGTAAAAAAATATATGGAAGATATTGTAAAATTTGCATACGCACACGGGTTTGTAGAAACAATATACGGCAGAAAAAGATATCTGAGTTCGGGATTAATGAGTACTAATTCAAAAATACAGGAAGCCGCAAGGCGTGCTGCTATTAATGCTCCTATTCAGGGTAGTGCCGCAGACATTATGAAATTAGCAATGATTAAGCTTCAAGATGACTTTATAAAAAATAACATTAAATCTAAAATAATCATACAAGTGCATGATGAACTTGTTATTGAAACGGTTAATACTGAAATAGAAGATGTAAAATCATTAGTAAAAAGTGCTATGGAACTCAATCAGCCGTTTTTGGTTCCTTTAAAAGTCGATATATACGCAGGGCAGTCTTGGATGGAGATATAATGTATAAATATATAACAGCAGTATTATTAACAATTATTTTTATATCAGCTCAAAAAACTTATGCGGATGATATAATACCTGCGGCTACGGCTATAAAAACCACAATCGGCAGTCAGGATTTCTCTAAATTTTATAAAACCTCATCCGAAAATCTTTTGTATTTGTTGTTATCAGCAATAAATGAAAATCATTATTCTATTGAAGAAATTCAATTTAAAACGGGAAGTGTTCTTTTTAAGGCTTATCAAAAGGAATTTATAGCCTCGATTGCTTCAAAAGACGGATATAATTCTTTTATAAAAATTATTCCAGTAGATAATAATTATAATTTTTCACCTATGTTATTACGCAAGCTTCACGATTATATAGAACTGAATAATAATATAAATTTTCAAAAAATATTGTAAATTTATAATTTATTTTCTTAGTAAATTGGTTATGCTCTTAACAATAATAATTCTAAGTTTTGGAAATTAATGCAAAAAATGCGAATGCCTGGAATGATTATGGCATCAGCTATCGCATTATTTGCAGCATTTACAAAGGAAGATAAACCCGAGGACGGTAAAGAACTTACCAAAGCTCAAAAAGTAAAAAATGCCGTTAGAAAAAATGCCGGAAAACTTGCATTTGCATCTATGGTTCCAATGCTTCTTGAAGAAGGTATGGCTTCCATTAAAGGATATAAATGGGCTAACAGTATTTTGTCAAAGGATTTAGCGAAAAAAGTATTACATACCAATATATAGGGGTACGTTTCATATCTGGGCAGTGCCGTTGCTGCAGGTTTAGCCGCTTTTGCAGCAACAAAAATAAAAAATAATATTATGAATAAGCAGGAGCAGGAGCAAAAACAAAACGCTACTTCTGTTCAATAAATGTAAATATAATTATATTTTCTCTCTGTAATTTATGCTATATTAAAATCGGACTTTGATTTTATGAGAGTTTAGAATGAAGAAAATAGCATTTATAATAGAGAAATTTATTGATGTTCCTACGGGTGGGAACCCGCTATTCATATAAATGTAATTAATGATTTGATTTCATTGGGTTATATTATAGATATTTATTATAAGGTAGGTAATATAACACTTAATAAAAGACCATACAATCTGTTTCCCGATTTTTTAAAGAATAAAGAAAATTATTTAGAAAAAATAAATAAAGAAAATTATGATTTAATTATTGCATCAAGATTCGGACTGAAATTTCCGCAGTTGAGTGCTGATATTTATACAATACATTCTCATTCGGATTTATACTCTCAAAAAACAAAGTTTTCTGTTTTTTATAATTTGTTTAAACCGAAACAAAGCAGAATAAAAAATGAAATATATAATTTAATAAAAAATAAAGATAAATATTTTATATTTTGTTCAAAACAATTGAAGGATGATTATTGTTCAATATGCGAATTAAATAAAGCGGAAGTAATTTATCCTTATCCGAATTTTATACCTTTATCCCCTTTAAATGAAACCGATGAAGTAAAAAATAAAGAAGACGTCTATACATTCGGTATTTCAGCCTTAGGTTTTCAAAATAAGGGAGGATATTTGATTTTACAAAGCGCCTTATTATTAAAGCTGTTAAATAAAAAATTTAAGATTAAAATAATATATAAAAATCCAGCCGGTTTTTTGCTTTCTTTATTTATTAATTTAGCAGGGTTGTCTAAAAATGTTCAATTTTATAATAGACAGCAGGCCATGCATGAATTTTTTTACGGAATAGATTGTCTTGTTATGGCATCTCAACTTGAAAGTTTCGGAATGACAGCTGTTGAAGCCGTTTCATTCGGTTTGCCCGTTATAATAAGTTCACAATGCGGGGTTAAAGAAATTATTTCTCAAAATAAAAATATTACAGGTTATATTTTTGACTATAAACACAAAGTTTGGAACTTATTTAAAATAATGAAATACGTTATTGAACATCAGGATAAAAAATCTGAACCTGTATATATAACGACTAAAGAGATATATAATGAAAAATTTATAAATAAAGTCAATTCTGTATTAAAGGAATATAGTAATTCCCGCTAAAATTTTATTGTTGCATCTTCGGCAGATTTACCGCTTTATTATCAAGAGCAAGAAGGCTTTCAGCTATACCTTCAGAGTATGTGGGATGAGCAAATACAACATTTAGCAGATTATCCGCAGTGATTTTATTTGTCATTGCTATAGCAATTTGTTCAATCATGGCGCTTGCTTCTTGCGAAATTATATGAGCGCCGAGGATTTGACCATTTTTAGAAGAAAGAATTTTTATAAAGCCTTCGATTTTATCCTCTGCATAAGCTCTTCCTAATGCACTTATCGGGAAAAATCCTTTTTTATACTCTATATTTTCTTTTTTCAAAAATTGTTCTGTTTTACCTATAAAAGCAATTTCAGGACTTCCGTATATAACGGAGGGAATTAAATTTTTATCGGTTGGTTTGTACTCTTTTCCCAAAATATAATCAATAACCTGTTCTGCCTGCTTACTTGCACTGTGCGCAAGCAAGGAATATCCGTTTACATCTCCTATTGCAAATATATTATCAATATTTGTCTTAAAAGTACCGTCTGTTTCAATATATTTGTTAATTTTAATATTTGAAGAATATTTACCAAAATCAATGTCGGGTATTCTTCCTGCTCCTAAAAGGATTTTATCGCATTCTATTATTCTGCCGTTTGATAAAGTAACTGTTTTGTCGTTAATCTCCGTAACGGAAGTACCTGTGTAGAAATCTATCCTGTTTCTTTTAAAAATCCTTGCAATTCTTTCCGAAACTTCGTAGTCGGCAACCGGAAAAATTGAATCCAGAATTTCTGTAATAATAACTTTACAGCCAAAAGCGGAAAGTATTCTTGCCCATTCTATGCCTATAGCACCTGAACCTAATATTAATACGGTTTTTGGCAGGGTATTTATTTCCAAAATATCATCTGAAGTAATTACAAAATCAGGAGCATAATTCCCGTTAATCTTTATTCTATTTGGCTTTGACCCCGTTGCTATAATGATATTTTTAACTTCATATTCGTTTGCCGAAGTCTTTATAACATGCGCAGAGTCAATAAATGCATATTCTTCAACTATTTCTATACCGTAGCTCTTTATTAAAGAAGTTAAGGATTTCCTTATCTTCTCCGTAACATTTCTTTGCCGCTCCTGAATTTTTTCAAAGTCTATATTAACATTTTCGGCAGTAATACCTAATTTTGCCGAATTTTTAATTTCATTATAAACATTGCAGGCATGAAGCATTGTTTTTGTAGGAATACAGCCTTTATTAAGACAGGTTCCGCCAATAAGATTTTTTTCAAAAAGAACGACAGAAAGTCCGTTTTGAGCTGCTTTTATTGCTGCAACATATCCTGCCGGCCCTGCTCCTATTATTCCTATATCATGCATAAATATCCCTCCGCCCGAAACTATTATACTACAATATTATCCGCTATAAAAAATTTTTGAATTTTAAGTTAATTTTTAAGAAATATTACAATTTTTATTAAAATTCAAACAAAAAATTAAAGTGAACAAAGAAAATTTCCGATAAGAAAAAAGTAAGGTTTAAAAACCTAAGAGTTAGAGTAAAAGATAGTTGTTCTCAGAAGGATTCCCTGTTATGAATATGTTAAATAAGGTAGTAGTTATATTATTTTCTGCTGTAATTTTATCTGTATTTTCAAATACAGCAATAGCTGCAGATTATTCGGCAAACACAAAGCAGCCTGTTTTGACTGCTGCATTAAATAAATTGGAAGCAATGAATAACAGAAAAGTATTAAATGTAATACAAGGTCAAAATTCAACCGGCAGACCGATAAAAATAATGTTCAGAGATTTGGCAACATTAGGCTACGGAACTTGTGAAGCAGTAACGGCAAAAACTGCAGACGGCGGATTGGTTATATTAATCAGCTCAAACTATAAAACTGCACCTGTTGAAGCTGTTGCTTGTTTAATCGCTCACGAAAGTGTTCATCACGAAAATACAAAAACTTATGATGAAGAAGTAAGAGCTTGGACTACAGAAGTTCAAACATGGGTTGCATTTACAAGATTAAATCCTTCTTTAAAAACAAGCGATTCAAAATTAGTTAAAAGATTAAATTATTTATCAAAATTATACGTAAATGACGGTAACCAAATGACAACAATAGCAGGTATAATAGCTAATCAACCGGCTTACGCAACATTAAAAAGATCTTAATTCCTGTTCTTTATACTCATAATGCATTTATTACAATCGAATCCGACAAGATATTCCTTGCCGGATTCATCCGTTAAGATGAACGGCTCTTTATATTTTTTTACGTTATTAAATTTTGAACATATCCCGAGTTGATTTTTTATACAATATTTCGATACCATTAATTCTTTTCCCGAAAGATTTTTTTGACTTTCAAGCGCATATTCTTTTATTGAGGAACCTCGTTTTTCATAAAATTCGGCAGCCTTTTTATTATATATATTTGCTTTATAATTCAATGTTTTTATAGGATATGGTATTGTTTCGAGTGATATTCTTTTTTTTCGGTTTTTGTAATTTTTTCTTCGGATTTTTCTTAAATTATTAGTTAAAATTCTTCTTATTTCATTAATTTTTGATACTTTTAAAAAAGGAACTTTTTTTAATTTGATATCAGCCGAATCAATTTCAAATTCGGTTTTTCCTGTTTTGGCAAGTTGAATTTTTAACGTATTTAAAACATTTTGAGGGTTTTTTGCTTCTTCCGTATTGTTTGAAATCATATAAATTGCGCAGTTACCTTCATCGTCATACAAAAAGAAGATATATCCGCAGTCGGTTTCTCTAACTTTTATTTTAGTACTTATTTTTCTTACGATTTCATCCGATGATAACAGGTCATTAAAAGATTTATTATAATTCCTGTATATTTTTATTCCCTGCCTGATGCCTTTTATATTAGCGGGAAATATAAGATTTCCTTCGGTCTTGTTAATATTTGTGCCGTTTAATTGATTGTTCTCGTCAAAAAAACAAATTCCGTCGCCGTTATTGAGAATATTTGTATTTAAAGAAAAATGGTTCTTTTTTACTTCTTTAACAACCCCTATGTATTCACCGAGCGAAGATACATAATTCATTGTTGCCAAATCTTTTTTTGAATTATTAATATTGAAAGTTGTATAACCTCGGTTAAACGTTTTGTAAATATCAGGCTCGAAGTTATATTCCGAATAGCCTTGAGATGACCTTCTCAGACCGTAAGTCGCAAGAATTTTATCTATAATCTGCCTGTAGTATGCGGTTGTATTTACAACATAAGCAGCATTTTTAAGTCTGCCTTCGATTTTAAAAGATGTAACCCCTGCAAATATTAAATCTTCAATATATTCAGACAGATTAAAGTCCTTTAAGCTAAGCAGATATTTATTTCTTACAATATATTTTCCGTCTGAATCTTTCAGAGAATATTTTTTTCTGCAAGGCTGTGCGCATTCGCCTCTATTAGCACTTCTTCCTCCGTTTGCATAACTTAAATAGCATTGCCCGCTGTATGATACGCATAATGCTCCGTGAATAAAACATTCCAGTTCGATTTTTGTATGTTTTTTTATTTCCTTTATTTCGTTAAGTGTTATCTCTCTGGGCAGGATTACACGTTTAAAACCTGTCTGTTCGAGAAATAATATTTTTTCCAAAGTATTATTATGACATTGCGTGCTTGCTATTACAGGTACAGGCGGAAGCTTGCATTCGATTAAACCCATATCCTGAATGATAATACCATCGGCTTTTAAATAATAAAGTTTCCAAATTATTTTTTCTATATCATTTATTTCCGTATCTTTTAAGATAGTATTCAATGTAATATAAACTTTGACTCTGTAAATATGGGCGAAATCAATAATATCAGCCAAATCAGCCAAAGAGTTTCCCGCTTGAATTCTTGCTCCGTATCTTGAATAACCTATATATACGGCATCTGCTCCTGCTTTTATTGCTTTTATTGCAACTTCTTTATTGTTAGCGGGAACCAACAGTTCAATGTCGGGAACTTTCAATCCTATTTTTAATTCCTTGTCTGATTTCAAGCGCATCAACCCCTAATTTACTTAAAGCTTTCATTGCTATTGAGTCCTGCTGATTACATATTGCGTTCAACAAATCATCAGCCGAAGTTTTGGTTTTATTTTGAGATTTTGCTATATTCCAGGCATCTTCAAGAATAAGCTTAGCTCTTTGGCTGAAGGTTATTTCCGAATTGTTATAATCTTCCGATACGCCAATTAAATCTTGAATAACCATTCTGGCATCGCCTGAAGTAACGCCTAAATCCCGAAGAACTTCTGCGGCAATGCTGTTGGCTTCCAAAATAATTCCTAAAAGAATGAGTTCGCTGCCTACAACATTATTTCCTATTCTTCTTGCCTCTTGCTTTGCTAATCTCATTATATATAGAGTTTCATTAACCTGTTTTTCAATGGGTTTTAATATTTGCTCTTCAAGCAGAAATTCGTTTATATTCAATTCTTTTAAAATATTGTATGCTATTCCTTTTTTAGATTTTAAAAGTCCTAAAATAATATGCTCCGGCAGAATGGAAGCCGTTCCTTCTTCTCGTACTATATCCAGTGCTATCATTAATGTTTTTAATGCGTTTGGGGTAAATATTATTTGTTTATCTTCAAATTCTGCCTGTCTTGATGAAATTTCATTAAGTTTTCGGGAAAAAGACTCTGCCGTAACACCATAAGTTGCAAGTATTTTAGTAGCTTCGCATTCGTTGTCTTCCAATATAGACTGCATTATTTGCTCTGTTCCTAAAATCTCGTATTGCGAGGTTGATAATTTTGCAATAGCATTATCAAATATTTTTTTGCTTTCCGAGGATTCAATTATTGAGATTATATCATCGTTTTTATCTGTTCGCTTTCTTTTTTCAATTGTCTCGGGGTGTTTGGATTTCTTTTGCTTTCTTGCAGAAAGTATATTGTAGAATGTTTCTTTTATTCTATCAATATCTATTCCCTTTTCCTTTAAAACGGAAGTTAATTCTAATTTTGGATAATCCCATATCGCAAGGAACAAATGCTCGGGTTTAACATAAGAATTCCCCATTATTCTTGCTATTTCAAGTGTTCTGTTGAAAATGTCTTTGGATGAATCGCTAAAAACTATGAATTCAGCAGGCTTTATAACTGCTCTTTCATTTAACAGCTTTTTAATTTCCTGTTTTATTTCATTTATCTCAATTTTATATACGGAAAAAGTTTTAACTACAATATTATTTGTGTCGTTCAACAAAGCAAGCATTAAATGTTCGGGATATATTTTTTCATGATTAAATTCTATAGCATATTTTTGAGCAGTTTTAACCGCATCTATTGCTTTTTCGGTAAATTTTTCAAACAATCCTAAACACCTTTTAACTTCTGTAAAATATAAATTAATTTTACCACATAAGAAATTATTTGTAATCAGATTTCATAAATGAGTTTAAAAAAATCAATAGAGCTGCTAAAAATTTCAATTTTCGAGAAGATTTTCTTCTAATGCTTTAATTACTGCTTGCAGCCTGAATTTTACATTCAACTTTTGGAATATACATGTTACATTTGCTTTTATGGTATGTATACTCAAATTCATAATTTTGGCTATTTCTAAATTTGTTTTGCCGGCAGAGATTAATTTAAGTATTTCCTTCTCTCTTGATGTTAATTCCACCATTTTAGACTCCCTCACAATTATTCTGTAAAATTCCTCCCAATAACTAAATTTTCCCATATTTTATTAAAATTCGTGCTAACATATTTGCCTGTTTTAATTTTTTTTTTTAATCATATTTATATAAATATGACTTGCTAAGGAATTATTTAATTAGTATCATTTGAATATGGGAAGCAGAAAAATAAGACTGAATAAATATATAGCATTATCAGGAGTATGTTCAAGGCGCAAAGCCGACGGGTATATTATCGGAGGGAAAGTAAAAGTAAACGGTCAGGTCGTTATCGAACCGGGATTTACGGTTTCGGATAAAGACAAAGTAACGGTTGAAAACAAACTGATTAAACCCGAAGAATTGGTTTATATTCGTTATTATAAACCGGCAGGATATATAACTACCTCTGACGATGAAAAAGGCAGAAAAACAATATATGACATTCTTCCTGATGAAGTAAAGCATTTAAAACCCGTAGGCAGACTGGATAAAGATTCAACAGGACTTTTAATCCTTACAAATGACGGGGATTTTATAAATGAATTGGCACATCCTTCCGTAAAAGTTCCCAAAGTATACAGGGTTGCTGCTCAAGGAAAATTAAATCAGCAAGACTTAAAATTAATGGAAAATGGGATAGAAATTGAAAAAGGACAAATGGCTTATGCCTATTCTCAAATAGTTGAGTTTGAAGGGAAAAATACGATTCTTGAGATGGTATTATATCAGGGACTTAACAGGCAAATAAGAAAAATGCTTGAAATATTGGGACATCCTGTTATTTCTTTAAAAAGGTACAGCATAGGCCCTGTTGATATTCAAGGCTTAAAACGCGGGCAATTCAAATATATCAAGCCAAAACAGGTTAAAGAAATAAAAGCTTATATCAAAAAATTAATGAAAAATGCTTCAAAATAATTTGTTTTTGTTAAAATAACATTGTAAGGAATATTTATTATGTTATTGGAATTTCTATATTCAAAAATTCACAGAGCAACCGTAACCGATGCTAATTTAAATTATGTCGGTTCTATTACGATTGATAAAAATATTATAAAAAAAGCTAATATTTCCGAAGGTCAAAAAGTAGATATATTAAATATAAATAACGGAGAAAGATTTCAAACATACGTTATAGCAGGTGAAGCAGGCAAAAAAGATTTTTGTTTGAACGGTGCAGCCGCAAGAAAAGCTCAAATCGGAGATAAAATAATTATTTGTGCATACGCCCTAATGACTCCCGAGGAAGCGCAAAGCTTTAAACCGTCTGTTGTTCAAATTGATGAAGATAACAATATAATTTAAATGTTTGTTCTGTATTGAACTGCCTGAGCAATATGTTTAACGTTAATATTTTCACTTTGTTCCAAGTCCGCAATGGTGCGGGAAAGCTTTAGAACTCTGTCATAGGCTCTTGCAGACATACTGAATTTTCTTACAGCTTCTTTCAGCAGAGAAGAAGCTGCCTCATCCAAATGACAATATTTTTTAATAAGTTTTGGTGTAAGCTCCGAGTTAGTATAAATTCCCGTATTTTTATATCTTTCAAGCTGAATATTTCTTGCAAGAACAACCCTTTGCCTTATTTTTTCAGATGATTCCGCTTTATTATCGTTCTGCAAGGCTAATTCTTCCGCACTTAGTCTTGGAACTTCCATAACTATATCAATTCTGTCAAGCAGAGGCCCTGACAATTTTGAACGGTATTGTTTAATCTGATATTCACTGCAAGTGCATTGTTTTTCTCTGTCGCCCAAATAACCGCAAGGACAAGGATTCATTGCGCCAAGTAAAATGAATTTGCAAGGAAATTCCAATCTTGTTTTTGCTCTTGCAATAACGATTTTACCGTCCTCAATAGGTTGTCTTAAAACTTCCAAAACATTTCTGGGAAATTCGACAAACTCGTCAAGAAATAAAACGCCCCTATGTGCAAGCGTTATTTCTCCGGGTTTCGGATTAGCTCCGCCTCCTGTTATACTTATTGCAGAAGCGGTATGGTGTATGCTTCTGAACGGTCTTTTAACGATTAACGGCCGGTTTGAATTTATTAAACCCGAAATACTGTATATTTTTGTGAGTTCGATGGATTCATCAAACGTTAAAGGAGGAAGAATGGAAGCAAAACATTTTGCTAAAAGCGTTTTCCCAGACCCCGGAGGCCCTGACATCAAAAGATTATGCGCTCCTGCGGCTGCAATTTCCATGGCTCTTTTTGCCTGTAGTTGTCCTTTTACATCCTTAAAGTCAAAATATTCATCGGAATTTTTTTCATAGTCCATATATTCTTCGTTGTTGACATAGACGGGTTTTATTTCCTTATGATTTTCCGATGATTTGTTAAAATGATTTACGAGTTCAACTAAATTTTTTACTCCTATTATATCAAGACCTTTTATGATAGCAGCTTCTTTTGCATTATCATAAGGGACTATAAGCGTTTTTATTCCCTGTTGTTTCAAGCCGGCAGCAATTGGCAGAACTCCTGTTACCGCTCTTAATGAACCGTTAAGTGAAAGTTCGCCGATGAATGCCGTATCACTAATATCCTGTTGCTCTATTATATTTGTTTTTAAAAGTATTCCGACGGCTATAGGTAAATCGTAACCGCTGCCTGTCTTCTTGATATCAGCAGGTGCAAGGTTCACAACTATTTTTTTATTCGGAAATTCAAACCCTGAATTCTTTATTGCAGAACGAATTCTTTCTTTTGCCTCATTAACCGAGGTATCGGGTAATCCTACTATCGAAACGGAAGGCAGTGAATTATTTACATCTACTTCCGTTAAAACTTTATATACGTCCAATCCTATTACACATGCCGTTAAAATTTGCGAAATCACAGTTTTAGCCTATACTTTTCTTTCCTCTAAAGTATAGCTTATAAATTTTTATATCGCAAGAATAATGCCTTATTCGCCAAGTTTTTTTTCGGTTTCTTCTATTCTTGCCAAAATTATATCAATTTGGTTTTTGAACCAAGTTGTAAAAAGTTTTATTTCATTTTTAAAACTGTAGGCACCCGGCCAAACCGAATTGTAATACATTTTTCTACCTCAACCGAATTTACTTCCGTTTATTTTATCGGCTTTATTTTCTAAAACTTTAGTTATATTTTATATTTTTTTGTAAAGTTATGTAAATTTTTTATTTAAAAAAAGCATAAAAATTTTTTCAGGGTTATTAAAAGAAATGTAAGACTCATATAGTCTAAACTGAACAACTATCTACCAAAACTAACCTAGTTAACGCTCTTTACCAAAAGAGCTTTTTTTTGCAAATTCGCTGAAATAACAAAAAAGGAGAACAAAACTTGTTCTCCCCTTAAAATATTAAAATATTTAGGACTAAAAATTATCGACTTTTCTTTCGAAAAATGCTTTCGGATGATTACATACAGGACAAATTTCAGGTGCGGTCTTACCGTAGTGAATGTGTCCGCAGTTTGAACATCTCCAAGCCAGTTCATCGTTTGAAGAAAATACAAGATTATTGTTAATATTGTCTAACAGTTTTTTATATCTGTCTTCGTGTTCTTTTTCGATTTTAGCTACATATTCAAATAGAAAAGCAATTCTGTCAAAACCTTCTTCTTTTGCTTCCTGAGCAAAATTCTTATACATTTCCGTCCATTCATAGTGTTCGCCTTCAGCTGCCTCTTTAAGATTTTGTGCGGTATCTCCTATTCCGTTAAGCAGTTTTAACCATATTTTTGCGTGTTCTTTTTCCTGATTAGCCGTTTCTTCAAAAATCTTGCTTATTTGAACGTAACCGTCCTTTTTTGCAGCCGAGGCAAAATACGTATATTTATTTCTTGCCTGTGATTCACCTGCAAAAGCGGCTAATAAGTTCTTTTCTGTTTTGCTTCCTCTTAATTCCGTCATACTAATTTCTCCCATTTTCCTGATTATATATTGTCATGCCTGTTTTGTGCAATTAAAATAAAAAAATGGAACTTTAATTTTTTAATTGAGTCAATTAAAATGAAGAGGGAGAGGTAAAAAAATGACAGATAAATCAGAAGTAATTCAATATGAAACACAAGGAACCTGCTGTAAATTAATTCAATTATCAATAGAAAACGGAACGGTAAAAGATGTGGAATTTTTTGGCGGGTGCAACGGGAATCTTCAAGGTATAAAGCAGCTTATAAAAGGAATGAAAGTTGAAGATGTAATATCAAAGCTTGAAGGAATAAAATGCGGAGGCAAACCGACAAGCTGTCCTGACCAGTTAGCACAATGTCTTATTAAATATCAGGCTAAAACTGCCGCAATATAATGCACCATGACTTTATTTAATCCGTTATCATATAATTTGTTTTGCTTGAAGTCTTTAATAGTCCGTCGCAAGTGAATATGTGAAGATATATTTTGCTGTTTTGCAAATGTTTATCGGATTTTGAATAAGCCGCATTATTTTTAGAATGCTCTGAAATTCATTTTTCTTTTGTGTCGTTCGTTAACGGATTTTACTCCATTTTCGCCCAAAAAAATGAAACCTTTGCCAAACTTATTTTCTATTTTATCTATCGCTTTTGATACATTATTTATTTTTTCATTTTCTTTTTGTTTGCAAAACAAAGGAATTTGACCGTTATCATCTTTATCGCAAACGGCATAAATTCCCGAAGCACGATAAATTATATCTTTATTGTACATATCCGAAAAAAGTTTTTTTACGTATTTTATAAGCCGTATTTCGGAGTTAGTTGAAAAATCAAGCTTCATTTCTCTAACGGATATTCTAAAATCTTTAGTTCTAAGCATTACGAAGATGAGAGAAGTTTTTTGCTGATTTTCTCTAAGTTTTTTGCAAACACTATGCAGATGAATTTCAAGTTCCGTCATGATATAATTCTTATCCTTTGAAAATTCGGGGAAAGCCCTTGTTCTTTGTATGGACTTTGGTTTTTCTATAATTCCCGTTAACGGAATTACGCTTTTGCCCATAAGCTCGTATTTTAATTCAAGTCCTTTTTTCCCGTAGTTTTTTCTGTAAAATTCGTCATCTTTTAACAGAATTTCATCGGTATAAAATATCCCGAATTTTCTTAAACTTCTTGCAATATTTCTGCCGATACCCCAAACTTCTTCAATAGGAATACTTTCCAGTTCGTTTTTAATCATATTATTTTCTATAACATAGGTTCCATTAAGTTTTTTTGCTTTATAGGAAGCGATTTTTGCGAGTACTTTTGAACTCGCTACACCTACAGAAACAGAAACACCTATATTTGTTTCGATTTCGGTTTTAATTTTTTGAGCGATTTCTTTTAAAGATAAATTAAATAATTTATTAAGACCCGTTATATCAATGAAAGCTTCATCAATAGAGTAAATATCTATTTTTTCGGAGAAATTTTCCAAATATTTCATCATTCTTGAAGATAAATTCTGATATAGGGAAAAATCAGCACTAAGATATACGGCGTTAGGGAAGCTTTTTTTTGCCAAAAAGTAGGGCATACCCATTTTGATACCTGCCTGTTTTGCTTCTTTTGAGCGGGCAATAACACATCCGTCATTGTTGCTTAGCACGCATACGGCTTTCCCTCGGAGTGAGGGGTTCATAAGTATTTCACAGCTTGCAAAAAAGTTATTTCCGTCTATTAATGCGATAATTTTTTCTTTCATAACCATCCTTTAAGAAAAACGGTGCGGGATATATGGGAGGAGTATCCCGCAATAGAAGAATAATTGTGTTTATTTGAATAATTTTAAAATTTTCTTACAATTCCTTGCGCTATGCCGAAGATAACCAACTGTTCTTTCGGATATAAATTAGGATAATTGGGGTTAGCCGGTTCCAACCAAACTTTGCCGTTTTTATTTCTGAATGTTTTAAGAGTATATCCGCCGTCTATATAGGCTACAACTATATCGCCGTTGGTGGCGGTATTACTTTTTTTGATTATAACCTTATCGCCTTCATATATTCCAAGATTTATCATTGAATCGCCTGAAACGGTAAAGAGGAAGGTTGAAGGATTGTTTATATCGAAAGTTTCATCCAAAGAAACCCGTTTTTCGATGTAATCATCAGCAACGGATGCGAAACCTGCTTTTACTACCGACGAAAACAAAACTGCGCCGAAGAATTCTTTATTTATATAAAATCTGTTATTTTTTTCGCAGATTAAATTTTCTTCTTTCAGTTTATTGAAATATTGCCAGATGGAATTTTTGTGTTTGAACCCAAAATCTTTAGCAATAATTTCGAAGCTGGGGAAGATTTCTTGTCCGTATAATTCTTTTAATCTTTCAAAGAATGTTTTTTGTTTTTCTGTCAGCATAATTATATTATAGACAAATGTCTATAAAAAGTCAAGTATGAAAATAAACGGAGTTTTGCAGTTGTCGTTTTAAATTTTAATAACTTTTTATCATCTTATCTATTGAATATTTAAATATTTTCAAGCAATTTTTATCGAAAAAATTTTTTTATATATAAGTAGGATATTATTATAATTATGATAGAAAATATTACTATTAGTCCACTGCCAATACAATATATAAAAGGAACGGTTATCTACGATGCCAATGATAGTAACGAAGCGTTAAATATTGGCGAATCCGATAATGACTTAAATCAGGTGGAATTCATTGCTCATAGAGGGTATAGTGCTGTAGCGCCTGAAAATACAATTCCTGCCTACATTGCAGCTGCCGAAAACGGATTTACTACCGTGGAATGTGATATCGAATGGACTAAGGATAATGTTCCCGTTCTGCTTCACGATGATACAATTAATCGTACGGCAAGACGAGCCAACGGTTGGAAGTTTCTACTTCCCAAAAAGTGTTCTAAACTTACTTATGAAAAACTTCAAAAATACGATTTTGGTATTTGGAAAGATAAAGAATTTAAAGGAACAAAAATTCCTACATTTAGCGAATTGTTGCAGTGCTGCAAAGATTATGGCTTAAATGTCTATGTAGATTTAAAGTCAGGCTCATCTTTTGATGAAGAGCGTGCGAAAATCCTTACCGATGCAGTTAAAGAAGCCGGACTTGAAAATAATGTTACTTGGATTAGTTTTGATGATAACAATTTAAAGCTTATAAATAATATTATGCCTGATTCACGCCTTGGCTATTTATCTAAAACTCAGGCTGATGAAGAAACAATAAATATTTTGCAGGATTTAGATACCGAAGAAAATGATGTTTTTCTTGATATAAAATCTTCACAAATAACTCCTGATACGGGTTTATTATTGGAAAATTCAGGATTCGATTTGGAAACGTGGACCGTTAACACGGATGAAGAACTTAAAAATTTGACAGCGGTCAATTGTAAAGGAATAACAACCGATGTCTTTTCCAATGCTTCCGAATTCGGTTTCTTGGACTGATTTTTACTGCCGAATATTATTTAAAGCTTTTGTGATTTTAAAATAAAGGTTAATCGTTCTCGCCGCAGATTAAAAGTTCGCTTTCTAACGGTTCATTAGGAAAACTTTCCGCCGTTGATTCTTTTTTGTGTTTGATATTTGCAAAATCTTTTTTTGTTAACGGTGAATTTATAAAAGTAACTTCACCTCCGATATATTTAAGTTTTCCTAAATCTTTAACTTTTGACTCTCTAAAAAATGCGTTACCGCCTATATGCTCCAAATTCTTTAATGAGGTAATATTAGAATTTCTAAAATTTGCATTTCCGCCTATAAATTCCAAATTTCCCAAATCATTAACTTTCGAGGCATTAAGATATGCATCACCTTCAATAACTTCTATTTTATCCAAATTTGTAATATCGGAAGAACTAAAAATAGCGTTACCGCCGATGTATTCAACTGCGCCCGGGGAGGTTAATTTACTTTTCCTAAAGTCCGCATCACCTTCTATTGTTACTACACGGGATAATAATTTATTTTCGTCTATTCCTAAAGCTTTATATGTTATTTCGCTATCGGGCTGTTTGTATTCGGATATAGTCATATTTCCGAATCTGTCCGTATCTGTTTTTATATTAAAATAGTTAAAAATTTTTTCGGCATTTTGTATTCTTATTGCACACTTAAGGTCATTTTTATATTTGTCATATTTATCTTTTCGGTATTTGCTTACTTCTAATGTTAATTCTGCATTTTTTGAAGGTTTAAGCTTATTATTTTCAATATATTGATTTACTATATCAAGGTATCTGTCATTAAGATCCCCATTAACATTGCTTCTTATGTCTTTAATATTATCATCTTCCGTAGCTATTACTACAGCAGGCTTATTTCCCGTCATATATATATGATAAGTCTGTGTTTTTAACAGTGTTTTTGGATAAATTTTTCCGCAATATATTCTTTTTTTTAGGATTTTTTTTAGTTGTTTTGCATTGGCTTCGTAATTCTCCGGGTCTTTATCGTAACAAGGAATTACTTTCCATTCACCTTCTTCTTGTTTTGCAATATCTCCACGGAAAGTAAATGTATCTGTTATTGGAGTATATTCAAGTTTATTTATTGATTTTATGTTTGCTTTATTATTGTTTGTATTTTTATAATTTGTTAAAATTGAAAAAGTATTAATTCTCATTGCCTTCTCTATATCCTTCTATGTATTCCTTCTCTATATCCCATTTGTTATGTATTGTAACTCAGGTCAATTCATGAACATCAATCCTGTTTTGGGTTTCGTTATATATAAAAAAAGAGGACAAATAAATTTGCCCTCTTTTTTTAAAATTTTTATTTTAGTTTTTTTAACTAGTCGCCTCCGCCTTCTTCAACAGGTCTGTCATACATAACACCTTGAGCAGCTTCATCATAAGGGATAACTTTTTGTGAGTAGATAGAAGCAGTGTAAATATCTCTTGGTCTTTTGTAAGAAGTTGTAAGCTTGTTAGGTTTTCTTAAACCGTTAACATCGATATACAAGTTTGGTTCAGTACCGCAAGCTTTTGTATTTTCATAGTTACAATTTGCTTCTTCACCTTCTGAGGTATCTGCACCTGCACCGGAGAAATTAACAACAGTAAATATTGCACCATCTGCAGTTGTAAATGAAGTATCTGCACTACCGCCCGAGCCGGTAACTATGTTGTCTACATCTAAAGTTTGGAGTCTTTTCTTAAATACGTCTGATACTAATTCTGCACTGGAATCGAAATCTGCTGCGGTAAGACCTTCCAGAGCATATTCTGTTTCCAATGCTTGGTTAACTGATGACATAGCTTTTTTAAATGCAGAACGATATTCCTGAGCATTTGTGTTGTTCATCAATGTAGGAATTGTCATAGCAGCAATTACACCTATAATTACCAAAGTAATTAAAACTTCGGCGAGGGTGAAACCTAATTTTTTCATAATTTTTCTAAACCTTTCATTTTTTAGTATTTTCCAAATACCAATCGATTATATAATTTTTTATATAATCCGTCAAGAATTTTACAAAATTAACATACAGCACTGTTTAAATACCATCCGAATGAAGTATTTACACGAAAACAGCTATTGTGCCTATGTCTTGCCATAGGTATATTTTGTTATTAATATTGTATTTTGACGTTTACGAGTATGGGAAAATTATTCTATTATTTTTATTTTGTGCCTATTATATTACGTTGCCTTAATTTTGCAAATAAATATCAGTGCAAAAATATACAAATAAATCAGCGTATAAATCATCTTCTTACTTATACCTGAACTTTAAAAGCAGGCGCTCTTTTTCCTTATAGGCTATTTATTTTTTTATATTAATGCTTTTACTTATATTTATTTATCTTTAAAGGTATATAGTTGTTGTTCCCGAATAATTATTTGTTTAAACCCGGATTGAAATTTTTATTAACATAAATATACTATATTTGTATGATTTTTTTTTATTAAAAAGAAAAAATAATTAGAATTGATATAATTAATGACAATTTTAAAAAAAACATTATAAATAAAAGGGTATGTAAAAAAGGAACCGAATTATGATAAACGGATTAAAAAATATGATATCTCAAGTGTTGTATGCTCCGAGTGCAAATGCGCTTACCGGTGCTTCTTCTTCTGTTGTCAGCAATAATAATCCGTTTGCAAATCCGTTTATGCAGCAAAGCAGCTACGGCGGCAGAACCTATGGTGTTAATAAACCCGTAAAAGGCGGATATTTTGCAGGCTATATTAACGGAAAACCCAATATTGTCGGCAGAAAATTGTTTATTGAAGCCTAATTACGAGAAAAAGCTTCCTCTCTTTGAGTTTAGCGTTATTTTATCAAAAGAATATAATCTTGCAGGGCGTTTTGAACCCACTTTTGTAAACTCGTTTAATTCTTTAAGAATTGAACCTGTTAAAACTTTTTTACGGAAATTCCTTTTGTCAAGCTTCATATCAAGAATAAGTTCATAAGATTTTTGAAGTTCCGTAAGTGTAAACTTTTCAGGCAGCAGTTGGAATGCAATCGGGCAGAATTCCAATCGCTCTCTCATTCTTTTTATGGAATATTCAATAATTTCTTTATGGTCAAAAGCCAAAGTGGGAAGGTTATATACTTCATGCCATTGAACCTCTGTTATACCTTGTGAATTATCAAAAGATAATTTAATATCATCGCTTCTTATTAATGCGAAGTATGCGCAGGTAATAACCCTTGAACTCGGGTACCTTAACGGGTCACCGAAGGTATATAATTGTTCAAGATATATGTTATCTACGTTTGTTTTTTCTTTCAGTATTCTTAAAGCCGCACTGTCTAGGTTCTCTGATAATCTTATAAAACCTCCGGGGATTGCCCATCTTCCTTTAAACGGTTCATTTGCACGTTTTACAAGCAATACTTGAAGTTTATTCTCTTTAATCGTAAAAATTACTACGTCGGTTGTTATTTCGTGTGTCTTTATTTCCTGAAACATTCTTAAATTCCTTGGTTGGAAAGATAATCGTTTAGAATTGCATCCTGCTGCATTCTAAAATCTTCTTCCGATATTTTGTTATTAATTTCTTTTATTGAATTTTTGTATTGTGAAATTGCAGGATCGGGATTTACTTTTAGTTTGTTATAGTTGCTTATAATGGAAGCAACAAACTTTTTTGTTTCGCCAAACGGCGGAATACCATTGTATTTCTTTACATTCCCCGGACCTGCATTATATGCTGCAAGAGCAAGTTCGGTTGAACCGAACATTTTATACATTTTTTTATAGTATTCAATACCGCCTTTGATATTGTCGTGTAAATGATACGGGTTATATCCCATCCTTTTTGCGGTTGCGGGCATTAACTGGAAAACTCCTACAGCACCGTATTTGCTTCTTTTTTCATTGCTGAAACCTGATTCCGCCTTCGCTATACTTAGTGCAAGTGCAGGATCCAACCCCATTTCTATTGAATGTTTCACTATCAACTGTTTTATTGTTATATTCGAAACGGCTTCCGCTTTCGCTTCGGCTAAAAAATTAATTATCGTAAAACAAGTTACTATTAATATTATTAATACTTTTCGAGCCATGTAAATCCTCTGGTTTATTTATCACGCTTTAGAAGTTAATTTGATTCTACAACATAAAAATAAAAATTCAAGACACGGTTCGTTTAACTTTATTAAATGA
Source organism: Candidatus Gastranaerophilales bacterium (assembly GCA_947624665.1). Classification (GTDB taxonomy): domain Bacteria; phylum Cyanobacteriota; class Vampirovibrionia; order Gastranaerophilales; family Gastranaerophilaceae; genus Avigastranaerophilus. The sequence goes on along the minus strand of CANQLK010000003.1, from coordinate 13,912 downwards.
TGAATATGAAATATAATTATAAATCTAATCCAACATGCTATTTAACAGCTCAGCATCGGAATTGATTTTTTTTGAATCGAACATTATATTCTTTTTCATATATGCTCTTAATGCTTCTCTAATCAGTTCGCTGCGTGTGCGCTGTTCATTTTTTGCCATTTCATCAATCTTATTTAAAAATTTTTCAGGGACAGATAACAATACTTTAGCCATAGCTTCTATATTCCTTATTCCTATATCCTCTTTCATATATTATATACTATTTGTTAAATATAGTCTATAATTATATTTAAGGAGAATTATTATGGATAATATAAATGAACTCAGAAAAGAAAATACACTTGTCGATTTGTTTTGCACATTGGCTGAAATACCTTCGCCTTCTTTGAAAGAAGAAAAAGTTACTGATAAAATATTGGAAATATTTAAGAATAACAATATAGAAGCCCGAAAGGATGACTATGGAAACATTAGAGCATACATTCCCGCTACGAATTCAAGCAAAAAATCTTTAATGTTAAGCTCGCACATGGATGTAGTGGGGGATGATTCTCCCGTTAACATCAGGTTAAACGGAAATATAATAGAAACTGACAAAACAAGAACCTTAGGTGCTGACGACAAAGCAGGAGTTGCAGCCGCAGTTAATCTTGCAGTTGAACTCTCAAAAAACAAAGACTTTAAACACGGCGGACTTGAAATTACCTTTACCCGTGACGAAGAACAAAATATGACCGGTATTCATAACGTTAAAATGAATGAAATAAATTCAGAATACATTCTTGTAATGGATGCCGATAAATTAGGTCAGGTGCAAATATCGGGTGCAGGTTATACTAAACTGGTCATAAAAGTTAAAACCTTAAAGGGTGGTCATTCGGGTATCGATATCGCCGATAAAACAAGACTAAATGCCGCTAAATTAATAGCGGAATTGGTTAATGATATACCTCAAGGTGTATATAAACAAGATGAATTCGGGGTTATTACTTCAATAAATCTTGGTGTAATTACAGGGGGAGGTATTGAAACCGCCGTTAATTATATTAAAGAAAATAATATTAAATCCTCCGAGTTTATTGATACGATAATAGATAAAGCGGTTACAAACGTAATTAATATAAAAGCAGGCGCCGCATATTCAATAAGAAGCTCAAGTAAAGAGTATGAAAATAAATTAATTCGGGAAATACAATTAACGGTTGATAATTTTAATAAAAAATACGAAAATCTTGCAATTGCGAAAATGGAAACATCTGAACATTTGCCGCCGTTTGAAAAAAGCAGTGATGAAACTTTGGTTGAGGTTTGTAAAAAAGCAGGCGAAAACTTAAAACTTAAATTGGATGTATCTTCATTCCACGCAGGTGCCGAAACTCATATATATGCGAACAATAATAACAAGCACGGTAAAAAACTAAAACCCGTTTTAATAGGACTTGCTGACGTATTTAATATGCACTCGGCTGATGAGCAGATTGACTATATCTCTTATATAAAAGGCTATGAATTTTTAAAAGAAATCTTTAGAGTATTTAATTCTTAAAGTGACAAAAGGTTTATTGTTTTTTTATTCTTTCATAATTTTGAATTTAAAAAATTTTGAAATAAAAAAAGAGGAATTGGAGAACATATACGAAGCTTCGTAAGTTTACTTAATGAAACAACGTCGAGGCTTCGTCTGTTTGAACCGATGAAATCGGGAGTTACGAAGCCTTAGGTTGAATTTAGTAAAATAGAAGCGAAGTATCCGTTCGACAATTTCTCTTTTTTATTTAATATTAAAAAATAATTTAATTACGTCAGCTTCGAATTCCGAATAATGAAAATCTAAATTTCAGCAAAGACTCGCAAACTCGCTCCGCTTCAAATACAGGCTCATTGATTTTGCCTGACGGCTCAATAATTCGCTTTGTATTGCTCCGTTCAAACAGTGCTCGTCTTGCCGTTTCTTCAATAAGATTTTCTATTATTCTCCATTAGAGCTGACTTAAATTAAAATTATTTTTTTTATTCTTTCATAATTTTGAATTTAAAAAATTTTGAAATAAAAAAAGAGGAATTGGAGAACATATACGAAGCTTCGTAAGTTTACTTAATGAAACAACGTCGAGGCTTCGTCTGTTTGAACCGATGAAATCGGGAGTTACGAAGCCTTAGGTTGAATTTAGTAAAATAGAAGCGAAGTATCCGTTCGACAATTTCTCTTTTTTATTTAATATTAAAAAATAATTTAATTACGTCAGCTTCGAATTCCGAATAATGAAAATCTAAATTTCAGCAAAGACTCGCAAACTCGCTCCGCTTCAAATTCAGGCTCATTGATTTCGCCTGACGGCTCAATAATTCGCTTTGCGTTGCTCCGTTCAAACAGTGCTCGTCTTGCTGTTTCTTCAATAAGATTTTCTATTATTCTCCATTAGAGCTGACTTAAATTAAAATTATTTTTTTTATTCTTTCATAATTTTGAATTTAAAAAATTTTGAAATAAAAAAAGAGGAATTGGAGAACATATACGGAGCTTCGTAAGTTTACTTAATGAAACAACGTCAAGGCTTCGTCTGTTTGAACCGATGAAATCGGTGAGTTACGAAGCCTTAGGTTGAATTTAGTAAAATAGAAGCGAAGTATCCGTTATCCAATTTCTCTTTTTTATTTAATATTAAAAAATAATTTAATTACGTCAGCTTCGAATTACGAATAATGAAAATCTAAATTTCAGCAAAGACTCGCTCGGATACAATCTCACACGCTTCGCCGTCGCCGCTAAAACAGAGTATTTTTTATCATCTTCATCCCATAATGTATATAATTTTTTAATACCGATAATGATTTTATTCTCATTAAACACCTTATTATGTATTTGGGACGCAAATAAAACTCCCTTAATACCTGCTTCCTATAATGCTGTAATGTGTCAGCCGATAATTTTGAATAATGATTTAATACATGCCCGTATGAGTCAAACCCTAAAATATCAGGCATGATGTTTTTAGACTGAATTAATTCTTCATAAATTTCCGTACGATAATAGGGTGTAACAATTGATACTTCAATGTAATCGGCATCAATATCAAAAATATGTTTTTTAGTAAGCTCAAGGTGGCGTTCATCCTCCCAGTCAAACCCGACAAGAAAATGACCGAATATTTTTATACCGTATTTCTTGCAAAGTTTAGCGACTTTAAGATTTTGCCATGTACTTGTATTCTTTTTCATTAGCTTTAAAGATTCGTCGCTGCCCGATTCAAACCCGATAGAAAGCAATGAACATCCTGATTTTTTCATTAATCTAAGCATTTCTTCATCAATAGTATCAACCCTTGTAGTTGCAACCCAGTTGATTTTGCCGTTTAACTCGGAATTTATGATTAAATTGCATAAATCAATAACTTTTTGCCTGTTTACGGTAAAAGTGTCCGAACGGAAGAAAAAGTCTTTTATCCCGTATTTAAAAAAACATTCTTTTATTTCTTCAAAAATACTGTTTGTAGAACGTTCCCTGACTTTTTTCCCTGATATTATAGACGATAAACAATATTTACAAGAGAAGCAGCAGCCTTTTGCCGTAGTAATACTAGCCATTTGTCTGTTTGTTTCGGGATTTATATACAGTTCATTCTTCATTAAACTTCTGTCAGGAAAAGGCAGGCTGTCTAAATCATCGCAAAAATCTTTAAGATAATTGCTGACCCATTTGCCGTTTTCTTTGTAAGAAATACCCTGAATATTTTTTAATAAAGTTTTATCTTTATAATGAGCATTAACTAAAGGACCTGTTATAAATTCAGGTTCTCCGCCAATAAGGTAATCGACATTTTCTAAATAATCTAATTCACGGAAAAGTCTTTCCTCAGGATTAAAAAATAATGCTCCCTTTAAAACTACGGTTATATCGGGTTTTGTTTCTTTTATTTTTTTGACAATTTTTAAATCATCTAAAATACTTCCGTTAGTTATACTTAAAAAAATAAAATTCGGAGATTCTTTGTTTATATCATCCAATAAGTCTTTTAATAAAGCATTTTCCCCTTGATAATCTCTTAAAAAAACACTGTAATTTGACTTTTTCAGAATTGCTGCCATATATCCCAAATCGTTACAAGGTCTATGTGTATTGGCAGCAGAAGAATCTATATCGATTTGACATCTTTCTTCTCCCCTTTGAAAAGACCGCCCCGGCGGATATATTAACATTATTTTTTTCATATTCATCTGTTCTTTTTTTATGATATTATGAAATTTATATTATTATATATTTTATATTAATACAAGAATTTTTGTTTAAAGAAAAAGAATATAAATAAAAGATATAAAGATATACTTATTCTATTAGTGGTTCTTTTGGGAAGTGCTCTTTTATATTGGCTGTTAAAACCTGTTTTATCGCATTTATGCTTTTTTGATGTTGATGACTTAAATTCTACATTGGATTCATACCCGCTGTGGAGAGAAGAAAACGGAAGATATGTCTGCAATTTTATTTCCAGAGTAGTTGCTGTATATATACCAAAATTGCTTGGAATACATTTTCAAAATGCCGCAAATACCATAGGTTTGTTTGGATATATTATAATCCTTTCTTTGTTATTTACAATATCTTCCATGTTTTATTGTTTAAAAGACAGAAATCCGATAATATATGCTTCTTTATGGACTTTTGCGGGCATATTTTTTTATCAATATTTAAATGGTTTAAATGAAAATAGTGTTTTTTATTTTACACTATTCTCCTTTCAATACGGTTATGTACTTGCAATGGTATTCGCTTTAACCTTTTTACTTTTTGTATACAAATACATTGTTATTTATATTGATGAAAAAAGAATTCCCGAAATAAATAAAACAAGTAAAATTCTTTTGTGCAGGAAATTCAACTCAGGCAGCTACCTATACCATATTAGTTTCATTATTTTTATTATACTTTTTATTTCTTTTTAAAAACAAATTCTCTTTTTCAAAAACAAACGGTATATTTTTTAATAAAACAACAACTCCGATTTTAATGTCGTATTTTATAGGATTTCTTTGTATGGTATTGTGTCCCGGATTTTGGATAGAAGTTTCCTGGCGGCACTCAAAATCAGCTTCGGATATAATTAATAATTTTATTCCGTTCCTAAAAGAATATTATTTTTATGTTATTGAAAGATATTTGAATATATATAAACTGATATTTATACTTCTCTTGGGTGACATTGTAAAAAATGTGGTATGGGATAAAGAAAAAATTACAAATGCTATATTAAACAGTTTCATATTTATAATGCCTGTAATAGGGATGATGGCATATTTCTTTACATTGATTGCAGCAGGAAGAACTTTTGGCGAAAGCAAATTTTGGGTAATGGAACCTTTTTATCATTTTTGTTTTTTTATGTTCCTTAGCTCGGTTATTTGTCTTTTTATCGGAAATTTATGTAAAAACAGCAATGTTTTTATAAAGATATTATTAATAGTTGTAATATTTTTTGATGTTTATAAAATATATGGCACAAATAAAAATGTTGTACTTAATAAACTGGCATTAATTCAAAAAGATATAATTGAGTGTAGGCAGGAAGTATATATGAATGAAAAAATAATGATGACATCTATATATACAAACAATCCTATATATATTCTTTGTGATGAAATTAATATTTTTAATGAACCAAACAGATACTTAAAAAATATATATAATATAAAAACCGATAAATATATAATATGTACAACAAAAGAAGAAGCTATGAAACAGTTTTATGACATTGGCGGAAGTTTTAGCGAAGAAGAATTAGAGCAAAATGATTTCCGCAAAATGTATGATATTTTAAATTGATAACAAAATAAATAATATTTTTTTGATAAAATATGATTTGAATTCAAAAGGAATTAAAATAGTGAACTGTAAATTTTTTCAGAAAAATATTAATAATATTTTATTAATTCTGGTTGTTATAATTTTTAGTGCAATCCTATTTAAAATTTTATATCCGATATTTTCGAATTTATGCTTTTTTGATGTGGATGATTTAAATTCAACATTGGATTCACCCCCATTTTGGAGGGAAGAAGACGGAAGATATGTCTGCAATTTTATTTCCAGCTTAGTTGTTGTATATATACCAAAATTGCTTGGAATACATTTGCAAAATGCCGCAAATACCATAGGTATGTTTGCATATATTATAATTCTTTCTCTGTTATTTACGGTATCTTCTATGTTTTATTGTTTAAAAGACAGAAATCCGATAATATATGCTTCTTTATGGACTTTTGCAGCAGTTTGTTTCTATAGTTATGAAAATGGCATTTATTTTCCTTATAAGTCACTATTCTCTTTTCAATACGGTTATGTACTTGCAATGGTATTCGCTTTAACCTTTTTATTTTTTGTATACAAATACATTGTTATTTATATTGAAGAAAAAAGAATTCCCGAAATAAATAAAACAAGTAAAATTCTTTTGTGTATATTGGCATTTTGTGCGGGAAATTCAACCGAAACAGCTGCCTATACCATATTAGTTTCATTATTCTTATTGTATTTTTTATTTGTGATTAAAAATAAATTTTCTTTTTCAAAAACTAACGATATATTTTTTAATCAAACCACAACCCCAATTTTAATGTTATTTTTTATAGGATTTATTAGTATAGTGTTATGCCCCGGATTTTGGAAAGAAGTATCCTGGCGGTATTCGAAATCAATTACGGATATAATTAATGATTTTATTCCGTTCCTAAAAGAATATTATGCTTATGTTATTGACAGATATATGTATATGTATAAGCCGATATTTATACTTCTCTTTGGTGGTATTGTAAAAAATGTGGTTCTGGATAAAGAAAAAATTACAGATGCAATATTAAATAATATTATATATATAGTACCAATAATAGGAATGATGGTTTTTTTCTTTACATTGATTCTTGCGGGAGACACATTCCCAAGTGATGATTACAAATTTTGGATAATTGAACCTTTTTATCATTTTTGTTTTCTTATGTTTATAAGCTCGGTTGTTTGTCTTTTAATCGGGAATTTATGTAAGAATGTTAACGTCTTTTTTAAAATATTGTATATAATTATTCTATTTTTATTCTTATACAAACCTGTTGAATTGGATATAAACAGTATGCTTGAAGAACAACAAAGCTGGGCAAAAGCTTTAAGAAAATGTAGATTAGAAGTATATAAGAGAGAAAAAATTATGATGACAGAAATATATACAAATCGTCCTATATATCTTTCTTGCGAAAAAATTAATATTTTTAATGAGACAAACAGATACTTAAAAAGTATTTATAATATAAAAACGAATAAATATACAATATGTATGCCCAAAGAAAAAACTATTAAACGGTTTTATGCCTTAGGAGGAAGTTTTAGCAAAAAAGAATTAGAAAAAACGGATTTTCAAAAATTATTTGATAAAAAATTTATCTTAAAAACTAAAAAAAGGGGGGAGGGGAAAAAAGAAAATGAAACCGATAATAATTCTTCCGACATATAATGAAGCATTAAATGTTGAAAAAATGATAAATAAAATATTTAATGAAGTGTTTAAAAATCAGCAGGCAGATGTACTTATCGTGGATTCAAACTCTCCGGATGGTACGGCAAATATAGCAGAAAAACTGCAAGAAAAATATAAAAATTTACATCTTTTAAAACAGGAAAAGAAACTCGGATTGGCAAATGCGTATATAGAAGGTTTTAAATGGGCGCTTAAAGGTGATTATGATACATTTATACAAATGGATTGTGATTTTCAGCACCCTGTCGAGATATTGCCCGATTGCATAGAAAAAACCAAAGAATATGATTTGGTTATATCTTCCAGATATGTAAAAGACGGGCACTGGAGCAAAGATACTAATAAAAACAGAACAAATTTATCTTGTTTGGGTAATATTTATGCAAAAACAATTTTGAATTGTCCCATAAATGATTTAACCGGCGGCTTTAATATTTGGACTAAAAAAGCTTTAAGCTCCATTGATTTAGACAAGATTATCTCAAAAGGTTATTCATTCCAAATAGAAATGAAATATAAATGCTTCAAAAATAATATGAAAATATTGGAATATCCTTTTACATTCAATAAAAGAGAATACGGAGAATCCAAAATAAATAAAAAAATCATGCTCGAAGCACTTATAAAGATTTGGAAAATCAGATTTTCTAAATAAAAACATTAATAAAAGTTAAAAATGATATTGAAAAGTAATTATCTTCGTATTAATATGAACTAAGACTTACCCACCGACAAGTCACAAAACTGATAAAGGATACAAAAATGGCAATAAATTTAAAAAACAAAGCAGAAATCGTAGAAAAATACGGAAAAAATGCAAATGATACCGGAAGCGTAGAAACCCAAATCGCTTTACTTACGGAAAAAATCGCAGAGTTAACCGAACACTTGAAAACTAACCAAAAAGACTATCAAGGCAGACGTGGTCTGTTAATGATGGTAGGCAGAAGAAAAAGACTTCTTTCATATTTGAAAGACAGAAATCTTGACGATTACAGAAAACTTATTAAAGCTCTTAACATCAGAGAAACAAAATAATGAATTAATTGTTAGATAATTTAAAAAGACTGCTTTTGCGGTCTTTTTATTTGACTGATAATTATGTTAAAGATAAAATAAATAACGAAAACGTAAAAAGGAAAGAGTGAGATATGAGTTCAAAAAAATATTTATTTACGTCGGAATCCGTAACGGAAGGGCATCCCGATAAAGTTTGCGACCAAATATCTGATGCTATATTAGATGAATTTCTTACCAAAGATTCTAAATCAAGAGTAGCCGCAGAAACATCAGTAACAACGGGCATGGCTCTTGTAACGGGTGAAATTACTTCATCATGTTATGTTGATATTCCGCATGTAGTCAGAACAACTATTGAAAATATCGGATATACAGGAAAATCTTCAGGCGGATTTGACAGCAAAACTTGTGCTGTAATAACAAGTATTGATGAACAATCTACCGATATCGCAGGCGGAGTAAATAAGGCATTTGAAACAAGAGATAATAATGCTGCCGTATCAACTAATGAAACAAATAACCTTGGTGCCGGAGATCAGGGTATTATGTTCGGATTTGCCTGCAATGAAACACCCGAGTTAATGCCGCTTCCTATTAGTCTTGCTCACAAATTGGCATACAGACTTACTCAGGCAAGAAAACAAGGTATTATCAAATATTTAAGACCTGACGGTAAATCTCAAGTCACCGTTGAATACGAAAATGATAAACCTGTAAGAATTGATACAGTCGTTATATCTACTCAACACGATGATGAAATTAACGGAATTACCGATAATACACAAATTCAGGAAATAATAAGAAAAGATATAATAAAATACGTTATAGATTATGTATTTGAAAAAGAAACATTAAAACCTGATGAAACAACAAAATATTTAATCAATCCATCGGGAAGATTTGTAATAGGCGGGCCGCAAGGCGATGCAGGTTTGACCGGAAGAAAAATTATAGTAGACACTTACGGCGGATATTCAAGACACGGCGGCGGTGCATTCTCAGGTAAAGACCCTACAAAAGTTGACAGAAGTGCCGCTTATGCAGCAAGATATGTTGCTAAAAATATTGTTGCCGCAGGTATCGCAGAAAAATGCGAAATAGAACTCGCTTATGCTATAGGCGTTGCAGAACCTGTTTCCATTTATGTTGAAACATTTGGTACGGGTAAAATCTCTGACGATGAAATCATGAAACTTGTTCAAGCTAACTTTGATTTAAGACCGATTGCTATTATTAATCAATTTGATTTAAGAAATCTTCCTTCCAAAAACGGCGGAAAATTCTATCAAAAGCTTGCAGCATACGGTCATATGGGCAGAACGGATTTTGATGTTCCTTGGGAACATATTGATAAAGCTCAATCTTTAAAAGAACAAGCTATGAAAATGACTTGTCATGCCTAAAATAAATTAATAGAATTGAAATAAAAAGGAATGAATTTGTTTCATTCCTTTTTTATTTGCTTTATAAAATTTATTTCTTCTTCTTTATTTATCAAATTTCCGTTCAGTTTTTGAAATAAAATTTGTTCGAAAATTCTGCTGAAATAAGGTGAAGGCTTTAGACCGAGTGCTATTAAATCTTTCCCTGTTACTTCAATTTTTATATCTTTTAATTCGTTAAAATATTTTTTAACGGCATTATCTCCCGTGCAAATATAATAAACAAGAATTGCCATATCCGTTTTATTTCGAAAAGTATCATATATTTCATAATTATTGTTATAATTCGATTTTACATTTTTAATTAATGCTTTTATATCAGATATAGTTTTTTTCTCTAAAACTGTCAAATTAAGTCTTTCTACGGATAAATCAGAATTATAAATAAGCAAAAAGAAATAAATAAATTTAATCTGCTCTTTTTTTAAGAAGGATAAAGTTTCATTAAATAAATTTTTATTAAATGATTTAACGGGGTTATCACTTACCAATTTATAAGCCTGAGTTTCAATAATTGTTTGATAAATATTTCCCTTAGCTATTGAAAAATATTGAAGGAGTTCATTTTTAATTCGCTCTAACGGAATTGTCATATCAACATTCGATAGGTAAGTGTTCATAATATTAAGCGTTTCGTTTTCAATATTGAAATTAAGCCGAACCATAAATTTTAAAGCTCTTATAATTCTGGAGGGGTCATCCGTAAAACTTTTTTTATGAAGTATTTTAATCTGTTTATTAAAAATATCATCATACCCGTTATAATAGTCAATTAAAAAATACTTATCATCGTGATTTAAGCTGATGGCGAGAGTATTTACGGTAAAATCTCTTCTTGCAACATCTTTTTTAAGCTCGCAGCCGAAGTTAAATGCAATCGGAAGATTTCCCGCTATCGGGTATTTCTCTTCACGGGTTGAAGCAAAATCAATTATAACTCCGTTTCTAAACCTTGCCTTTGCCGTTCTTAAGTTTTCTTGAATGCTTTCAATCGTAAAAAATGATTTTTCTTCCAATAGTTTACAAAATTCAACGGCATTAGCTTCAACGGTAATATCAATATCTTTTATCGGACGATTTAGAATTAAATCTCTAACAATGCCGCCTATAAGAAAAATTTTTATATTACAATTTTGCGCGACCGCAGTGGCAGCTTCAATTGCGTTTATAAAATCATTTGAAATACCGTTATAAATATTTTCTTTTAAGTTGACAGACATAAAAAAATTATATCAAATTAAGTAAAATCTTTAAATACAGGACTCATAAATTCTTTTATTTGTGAAATATTAACGGTATCAGGTTTTGCGTTAACCTTATCAACCATTAATTTTTGACTTTTATTTTTATTTAACGTTTTTGTAATAAATATATTCAGTTTTGAAATACCAACACCAAGAACAATACCAGAGTATAAGTATCCGGCGATTTGAGCACCCGCAATTTTCTTAACTTGAGTTTTAACAGCGGAATCTGCGTTTTTATACAATTCGGAGAAACTTTTAACTTTTCCGTCTTTAATTATATCTTGTGCTTTTGGCAGTATGACTTCGTCAAATGATTTAACAGAAGCTTTAGTGAGCCATTTTAGAGCGTATTTTATGCCTTTCTTTCCGTTTTGAACAACAGGATTATTAATAAGCTGTTTTCCTCCGAGTACCCTTGCCGTGAGTTTTGATACCATTCCGCCTAATATAAGCCAGTTTGTAAATCCTAATGTATCTTTTATTAATGATTCTCTAAGTTCGTTGCCGTCCCTAGAGGATAAAAGCCTTGAGCCGATTGTTAAACCGTATAAAAATTTAAACTGGTTAATAGTAGGAACTTTACTGTTAAATTGAATATTCTTAACCAAATCGGAATATTTTCCTGTAGTTCTTAAAGCAGCTAATGGAAAAACAATGCCTGCTAATGTTTTCCACTTTTTATAATTTTGAGATTTGTTTCCTTCGGATTGTTTATTATTGTCAACACCTACAAATCCGTCGGAACCCGTACGTTTTTTTGTAAGATATCTGTTTATCGGCTGAACGGACATGCATAATGCGGCGCAAATTCCCATGCCTAAAAGTGTTGAAGCTGTTTTATTCTTTTTTAATGCTTCTATAAATTGAGGTAATTTTTCTTTCGGCTTATTTATAAAAGAATTTGATACTCCTACAACGTTATCCAAAAGCACACCGAAACTTGCAGATAAATCTTTTGCTCCGTTTATTCCTTTTAATCTGAATGAAGCCTGTGCGCCGGTATTTTGCGTAACTTCGGCTGTTATAAGTGATTTTATATCTTTTACTTCTCTGGCAAGAAGTTTTTTTCTCGGGCCTTTTGTATTTGCCAAATTTTCAGTTTTCTTTGCCAAAGTTACAATTTTGTTAACAATATTATCTTTTGCGGAATCTGATATTCCTTGCCAATCGGTACCGTTAAGTCCTTCTATATTATTAACAAATGTATTGAAAAATTCTCTTTGTCCGTTGGAATTTTTCCATATCTCGGATATACTCTGAATTGTTTCACCGCTTGCGTATATATTTTGAGCTTTAGTTGAATACTTATTATTAAATTTGCCTGACAATAAAATTGCAGAACCAAGACCAATCAACCCGACACAGGCATGAATAACGTTACTTGTCATTTCTCTTATAAATGTTTCGATCCCGGATTGAGGACCTCTGCTTTTTGCTTCGATATATGTTCTTGGAATAACCATTGAGCATAAATCAACAGCACATGCCCCAACAGCAGGACTGTTATTCAATGCCCTTAATCCTGCTAAAGCAGCCGTAGCCGGCCCTTTAAAACTGTTTTTATTGTCTTTTGATTTCGGCTGTTCGTGTATCTGTATTTTATTTATCATACTTTTTTATTTTCCGAACATATTAATGTGTGTCAAAAAAAATTTTGCCATGTAATAAAAATTTTTCCAAAAATTTTATATGATTGCTTATTTTTTCTTTACAAAAATAATTTTAACATTAAAGAAAAAATTAAAATCTGTCGATAAAAACATGGTAAGAATAGGAAAAAACATGGAAGATAACAACAAAGTACAAAAACATCTGTTCGGATTAAATATAATACTTCCGAAGAAATCGACGGAAGAAATAAAACATTCGGAAAAAACAGAATTAGAAAAAAACGGTTCAAATTTTTTCGTGAACAATGTTGATGAAAAAATGGAAGTGTATAACGGAAACGTTACAAAAGAAATAAGAAAATATCAGTCGATGATATATGCACTGGGGCAGGCTTCAAGAGAAGGACAGCCGATTTCGACATTCAAAATGGATATGTAGGAAGTATTAGTCAAAATAGTCAAATTCAAGATGACCTATTTTGACAATATCGCCTTCTTTAACTCCCGAAGCTTTTAGTGCTTCAAATACGCCCATGGATTTTAATATATTCTGAAATCTGTATAATTGTTCGGTATTTCTTCCGTCGGTTACATTTGCGAGCCTGAATATTTTGCCGCCTTCTACGGCATAAGTATGCTTATCAATTTTATATATTTGATAAGCACTGTCATCGTTATCAACGGCGCCTAAGTCTTCTTCAACTTCGACCTCGATGACGGGTTTTGGTATTTCTTCAACTTTCTTTGAAACAAAATACATAAATTCTTTTAAGTTTTCTTTTGTTGCTGCCGAAATCAGAAAAACGTCGTTTGAAATTTTCTTAAATTCTCCGTAATATTTTTGTTTTATCTCTTCGGAAACCGCATCAATTTTATTGAGAGCGATAATTTGATATACAAGAGAAAGCTGATTAGAGTGCTTTTTAAGCTCCTGATTAATTATATTGTAGTTTTCAATGGGGTTTTCAGCAGTTAAATCAACAATATGAATAAGGAATCTGCATCTTTCAACGTGTCTTAAAAATTCATGACCTAAACCTATGCCTTCTGACGCACCTTCAATCAACCCGGGG
>CANQLK010000002.1 GCA_947624665.1 Candidatus Gastranaerophilales bacterium | reverse complement strand
CAAGAGGTCTTGCAAGAAGAAATACTGACCCCGTTGAGGATATTATTCAAGTAGGATGTGTCGGTTTGGTTAAAGCTATTCAGCTGTATAATCCTAAAGTCAGCGAAAATTTTAAAACCTATGCAACTTATCTTATAACGGGTGAAATAAGACATTATCTTCGTGATAAAGTATCGATGATAAAGGCACCAAGAGAAATATACGAACTTGCATACAGAGTAAACAGGCTTATGCAAAAATTAAAAGACGATAAAGGTAATGAACCTTCTGAAGCAGTTCTTGCAGAAGAATTGGGTACTTCTGTCTGTAAAATTAAAGAAGTTATTGACGTTGAAAGAAGAAAACAAACAATTTCCCTAGACCAAATAATTACGACGGGTAATGATGAAACGTTATCTTTGTTTGATAAAATTGCCGACGATAATCATTATAATCTTGAATCTTTTCAGGAAGACAAAATTTTAATTAATGATGCTATTAAAAAACTCGATAATAAATTACAGGAAGTTATTGTCCTGAATTATTTTGAGGATTTAAGTCAAACGCAAATAGCACAAAAACTCGGTATTTCACAAATGCAGGTGTCAAGAAGACTAAGAAAAGCACTAAATAATCTTCTTGAAATATTATCGGAAAAAGAAAAAGTATAGGCGGAAATATGATTGATGAAATTACTCTGGCATGTTTTTTTGTTTTTATCACGGGAGCATGCATAGGAAGTTTTTTGAACGTAGTTGCACTAAGAGCGATATCGAAAGAATCAATAATCTTGCCTGCTTCAAAATGCCCAAAGTGTAATTCACCAATAAAATGGTACGATAATATTCCCATAATTTCATATTTTTTGACCTTTAAAGGCAAATGCCGAAATTGCGGTTGTAAAGTAAGCATTCAATATCCTATTGTTGAAGCTTTTACCGCTTTATTATTTGTTGCCGTTTTTTTGATTTTCGGTTTGTCAATAAAAACAATTCTTTTACTTATATGGTTATGCACGGCAACAGTAATTACAATTACCGATATTAAGGAACAATCTACTTATAATGCTCATTTATGGGTATTGATTATAATTTCCATAATAACATCATTGTATATTAACGGAATACAAAATTATACAATTCCTCTTATCGGGTTGATTACAGGTGTAATAATTATGGAACTGATAGCCAAGCTTGCATATTATCTTGTAAGAAAAGACGAAAAGAAAGATGAACATAAAACCGAAAATAACGAAACACCCGAAAATAATGAAATTTTAGAACAAAATCAAAATAATGAAGTTCAAAAGGTTGAAAATTCGGATAACGTCGAAAGTGAAGAGAATACAGAAAATGAAGAAAACAGTGAAAACTTTGATATAAATGAATATGTAAAAAAGAACAAAAGAGCATTCGGAGAAGGTGATACATATATAGCCGCAGCTTCAGGAGCTTTATTGGGTTGGGTATACATATTTGCGGCAATTCCGCTTGCTATATTAATTCAAGCTGTCTGTATTTTGCCTCAATTCATTAAACGGCTTTATGATAAATCCGAATTCAGATTATTATTTTCTTTATCCGCTTTCTTTTTTATTGCAATAATTTACTGGCTATTAAGCAGTAAGTATTCTTTAAATTTATATGTTCTTATCGGATTTGTAGTGCTATTGATATTCTTTGCTATAGATACAATAACAAGACTTAAGAAAACCGTAAATGAAGAAGGATTTTCAGCTATACCTTTCGGCCCTTCACTATTAATTTCTACCGTTATTACATTCATGTTCGGTAAATATATTGTTGATTTTGCGTTCAGACATATTTTTATGTTATTCGGTTAATTTAATCTGGTGTCGCAACATTACGCTTGGTCTTTCCGCTCCTTCGGCTTATTGTAAAAATTTACTCGGACATTCTTTTGAGTTTTTTAAGCATTTGTTTTGTTTGCTTATCAACTTTTAAGGATTCGCATGTTTTTTGAATACATTTGTTATATGTCCAAACCTCTAAGTTAGATTTTTTTAAATATTCTAAGCTCTTAGAGGGATACTTTGTATATAAGACGGAAAAGCACCATGCGCATGCCATTTTGGCATAATATTTTTCATTTTTAAAACCGTCAATCAAAGATATTATTTCATCTAAATATTCATCATTAATAAAATAATTTAAGAGCATAACAAAAGCAAAACGAATTTCATATTCTTTATCTGATTTAAAATAAGGTTTTAAAAATTTCCAGACAATTTTTTGGTTATTGCGTACAAATTTTAAGCTTGCGCAAAAAGAGTCACAAACTGCCCAGTTATCGATATAAGGAATAAATTTTTCAATAATTTTAATCAATTCCTCGGCATTCTTATTTAAAAGACCTATGGAAATCCCTTTAAGCATATATTCTTCTACATAATGGCACTTATAATTATTTATAAAATCTTCTTTATCGTTAATTTGAAGAGCTAATTTCCTTAATACGGGCAGCCTTACTCCTAATATATTATTTTTATTCGGAATAAGCGAGGAAGAAAAAATTTTATATTTTTCATCAGCATTCTTTTTTAGTAAATTAAGTATATCCATAACAATATATTATAACTTCACAATTAAATTAATAAAACTGTTTTGTGATAGAATTTAAAAAGACTGGGGATAAAATGAAACTTAACTTTGAAGAAATAATAAAAGCGACACAAGCCGAAATTATAAAATGTGATAATGAAAACGGATTATATTCTTTTTCAACCGATACAAGAACGATACAAAACAACGAAATATATATTCCTTTAAAAGGTGAGAATTTTGATGGTGAAAATTTTATTGAAAATGCGCTTGAAAAAGGGGCAAAAGGATATTTTACAACCGATAAAGATAAGTTATTTGAAAAAGCGGATATAATTCTTTACGTAAATGACACAAAAGAAGCATACTTAAAGCTTGCTAATTTTTATAAGAATAAAATTAATCCGTATACAATAGCAATAACGGGAAGCAGCGGAAAGACAACAGTAAAAGAAATGATGTACTCCGTATTTAAAAATGCGGGAAATACCGTTAAATCGGAATTAAATCACAATAATGAAATAGGTTTATGTCAAACGCTGTCGGCAATAAATGAAGATACGAAATATTTAACCGTTGAAATGGGGATGAGAGGTTTTGGCGAAATAGAACTTTTATCAAAGTATGCTCAACCCGATATTGCAGTGATAGTTAATACGGGAAGCGCTCATATTGGAAGATTGGGTTCGCTTTTAAATATAGCTAAAGCTAAATTTGAAATTACAAAATTCTTAAAAAAAGACGGAGTTCTTATATCTCATGACAATAAATTAATTAAACAAATAAATGATAATAAGCATAAAACAATATATTTCGGCTTAGATGATAAAGATTTAAAAATAATGGAAATGACATCCGAATACAGCAGGTTTGAATATAAAGGATATACTTATAAATTAAATGTATCAGGTGAACATAATATTCAAAACTCACTAAGTGTAATAGAAGCAGGTCTTTATGCAGGTTTAACTCCCGATATTATTGCAAAAGGACTAAGTGAATTTAGTCCAATAGAAAAGAGATGGGATATTCAGGAAATAAAGGGATTTAAAATAATAAACGACGGATATAATTCAAATCCCGAATCGGTAAAAGCGGCAATAAAGACATTTTTATCTTTCACACCATCACCAAAATCGGTAGTACTTGGTGATATGGGTGAACTCGGACTCAATGAGGAAGAATATCATCAGGAAACAGGCAAGTTTCTTGAACAATTTGATTGCGACTATGTTTTAACAATAGGAAAGCTTGCTGAATACATTAAGCCTGCAAATATAAAAACCGTTCATTTTGAAACAAAGAAGGAACTTTGTGAATTTATAAAAAATAAATTACCCGAAAATTCAAATATTCTGTTAAAAGCATCAAGATTTATGAAATTTGAAGATATAATCAAGGAGTTAGAACAATAACAATGGGTTCAAATATATTAGTAATAGTATCAATGCTTGTATCAATAGTATTAACATTATTGATGGGAGTGGTATATATAGACTTTCTAAAGAAAAAAATGTACACACAGTATATATTAGAGGATGCACCCGAAAACCATGCAAAAAAAGCGGGAACTCCGACAACAGGCGGTATATTTATAGTAATACCTGTCATATTAGCTTCATTAGCGGCATTAACAATGAAACAGGCACTAACGGAAGTATCTTTAATAATATTAATGACATTTTTCTTTTTTATGTTAGCAGGGCTAACGGATGATTTAGGCAAGATTAAACATAAAGAAAATAAGGCAGGATTAAAACCCAGAAACAAGTTATTTTTTCAAATAGTAATATCCCTTTTGCCTGCTGTTTATATGACATTAGCGCAACAGACTTATATAAGTACAGGTCAATTCAGCATAGATTTACACTATTTGTATCCGATATTTGCCGTATTATTTATAACGGGAGTTTCGAATGCGGTAAATTTAACCGACGGATTAGACGGTTTGGCATCATCAAATTGTGTAATAGCAATGATAGCATGTACTATAATATGTTTAATAACGGGTCAGAATGATATAGCAATAATATCAGCAGCAGCAGCAGGCTCGTGCGGTGCTTTTTTATATTTTAACAGATATCCCGCAAAAGTATTTATGGGAGATACAGGCTCTTTAGCACTCGGAGGTTTACTCGGAACCATTGCAGTAATGGGCAAATTTGAATTATGGATTTTGCTTATAGGAATTGTATTTTGTATAGAAACTTTATCGGTTATAATACAGGTAACAAGTTATAAATTAACAGGTAAACGTGTTTTTAAAATGAGTCCTATACATCATCATTTTGAGCTTTGTTCTTGGAGTGAAAATAAGATAGTGCTTGTTTTTTCGTTGGTAAGTATAATATTTTGTACTGCAGCAGTGACATTATTTAAAATTTTATGGTAAAAGGCAAGAATATGAGAAGAAAGTGGACGGATAAAAAAGTATTAATATTGGGGTTATCAAAAAGCGGAGCGGCAGCTGCAAAATATCTTTCAGGAAAAGGTGCCGATTGTTATGTAACGGAATATAATCAAATCACGGAAAAAAACCGTGAGATATATGAAGAGCTTATAAAAGAGGGTATAAAAGTTGAAACGGGAGCTCACAGCGAAGAATTTATAAATGATTCTTATATAGCAATAACAAGTCCGGGGATACCGCCAAAAAGTGAGATTTTCCAAAGACTTAAAGAAAAAAATATACCGATAATAAGTGAAATAGAACTGGCATATTTAGAATCCGCAGCTCCATTTATAGCAATAACCGGAACAAACGGAAAAACAACAACAACAATGCTTGCTTCACACATATTAAGCAGTGAATATAATGCTCCTGTCTGCGGAAATATAGGGATTCCGCCGACATCACTTTTAGAAAATAAGGTTGACTATTATGTATGCGAAGTAAGCTCGTTTCAGCTTGCAACATCCCCTACATTCAGACCGCAGATAGCCTGTTTTTTAACATTTACTCCGGACCATATTGACTGGCACGGAAATTTGGAAAATTATTTTGAAGCTAAAGCAAGTTTGTTTAAAGATTATAAACAGCCTGCCTATGCGGTATTTTCAGGTGTCGATGAAAAAATATATGAATTCTCAAAACATTATTACGGCGAAAAATATATTTATGCAAAAGAAGTCGGGGATAATTGCTGTTTCTTAAGAAATAATGCTATTTTCTTTAAAAAGAAAGGCGAAGAAGAATTTATTATTGATACAAAAGATATAACTCTGGTTGGTGAACATAATTATCAAAACATTATGTGCGCAATAGTTATAGCAAAAATAACGGGAATATCAACCGAACATATAAGAGAACAAATTAAATCCTTTAAAGCGGTTGAGCATAGGATAGAATATGCAGGCGAAATAAACGGAAAAGCATTTTATAATGATTCAAAAGCAACCAATCCCGAGGCATCATTTGTGGCAATAAAATCATTTGAAGGTAAAAAGCTTGCATTAATAGCCGGGGGGCGTGACAAAAATACCGATTTAACGGAATTTTGCCAAGATTATATAAATAAATATGTAAATACGGTTATTCTTATAGGTGAAGCGACAAATCGTTTTAAAGAAAATATGGAAATGAACGGATTTACAAATATAATAACAGCTTCTTCACTGGAAGAAGCCGTTGATAAATCGCTGGAAACAGATAATGAAGTGGTTCTTTTATCACCCGCTTGCGCAAGCTATGATATGTTTAACAGCTATGAACACAGAGGAGAAGTGTTTAAAAATTATGTCAAATCCAAACTATAATGAATCGGAACAACAAGTAAATAAAAATGTAATATTGTCATCTTATGATACGACATTGGTATTTATCGTGCTGTTTTTAATAATAGTAGGATTTTTGGCAATATTTTCGGCAGGTGCTCCAAAATGTATAATGCAGGGTGCTCCTTCTACATTCTTTGTATCAAGGCAGTTTATATGGTTTATATTGGGCTGTATAGGCATGTTTACATTGAGCAGATTCAACTATAAGGTTTTAGATAGAGCTGCGCTTCCGTTTGCTTGGATTATCATAGTTCTATTAATAGCCGTACACTTTAAAGGAACAACCGTAAACGGTGCAACAAGATGGTTGACAATAGGTCCCATTCAATTTCAACCGTCCGAAGCTGCTAAACTTGCAGTTATGTTATTGCTCTCCAGTGCATTTTCCAAAGATATAAATATTACTAACGGCAAGATGTTTAAATATTATATTCCCATTGTTATAATGCTCGGATTTATATTTAAACAGCCGAATTTAAGTATGTGTATGATATTGGCTGCTTCTTCTTTATATATGTACTTTATAGCGGGAGGAAGCATAAAACTGATTGCAAGTACAATAGGTATGGGCGTATTCGGATTATGCTTTGCATTACGCTCTTTCCAAAAGCAAAGAATAATGATATGGTTAAATCCCGAATCCGATCCATACGGGGCAGGTTATAACATAATACAATCAATGCTTGCCTTTGTAGCTGGAGGGTTTTTCGGAGAAGGCTACGGGAATTCCCGCCAAAAATTAGGCTGGCTCCCCGAAGGTCATACCGACTTTATCTATGCCGTTTGGGCGGAAGAATTCGGATTCTTAGGCTGCCTGCTTATTATCGGGCTGTTTTTGGCTTTTCTTCAAAGAGGTCTTTTAATCTCCGCCAAATGTGAAGACTTGTTCGGTAAACTCCTTTCCGCAGGTATAACCGTTTCTATATGTATTCAAGCATATATTAATATCGCAGTTGCAAGCTCTATGTTCCCTGCAACAGGTGTACCTATGCCATTTATCAGCTACGGCGGTACTTCTTTATTTATTACCATGTGTATGATAGGTATATTATTAAATATTTCTAAAAAAAGAATAAGAAGGTTTCCGATAAATGTCCAATAAAACGTATTTCATATCAGGCGGCGGAACAGGCGGGCATATATATCCTGCTTTTACTGTTATAGATTATCTCCTAAAACAAGATGATACCGAAAAAATATACTATATAGGTAATCCCGACAATCTTGAATTTGATATTGCCAAAAATTACCCTGCGGTTGAATTTCTGCCTGTTAAAGTTACTGGCATGCCCAGAAAAATCAGTATAGATATGCCAAAGTGGGCAGTACAATTCTTTTTCGCAGTTTTAAAAGCTAAATCATACATAAAAAAATATAACCCCGATGCGATATTTACAACAGGAGGATACGTTTCGGCACCTATCGTTACGGCTGCAATCATGATGAAAAAGCCTTATATGATACACGATTGCGATTCCGTTCCGGGATTAGTTTCCAAATTTGCAGCGCCTAAAGCAAAAATCGTTTCCGTTGCTTTTGAAAGCTCTAAAACTGTATTAAAATCAAAAGATATAATATGTAACGGAAATCCAGTTCGTGAAGCGTTTTTTACCGTTACAAAACAACAGGCAAGAGAAAAACTTCAAATCCCAACGGATAAAAAAGTACTTTTTGCCATGGGCGGTTCTCAAGGCGCGAAAACAATTAATTCCGCCATGGTTAATATCTTACAAACTTTATCCGAAGATTTAGGTTTTTATGTAATTCTTCAAACAGGTAAGAAAAAATATGAAGAAGTTATTATTGATTTGGAAACGGTTTATCCCGAATTTAAAAATAATAAAAACATAATGGTGCGCCCGTATTTTGATGAAATGGTTTATCCGTTAAAAGCTTCTGATATGGTAATAGCAAGAGCGGGCTCTTTAAGTTTAACTGAAATTATTCAGTGCAATTTAGCTTCAATACTTATTCCCTATCCATACGCAGCACAAGACCATCAAAGAAAAAATGCACGTGAAATGTGTGAAAAAGGGGTTTCACTTTATTTAGAAGATTCAGAATGCAATCAGGAAAATTTGCTTGATAAAATTAAAGAAATAAATAATGGTGAAACTCTGCAAAAAATGAGCGAAAAAGCTAAAGAACTAGCTAAAAATAACCCTGCACTTGATATAGTCAGCCAACTGAAAAGTATTATAAAGAACTGATTTATGATAATGAACTACAACAATGCAAAAAAACTTTTAACTTCACAGGAAAAATTTTATATTAACCCCGGCTTAGAAAGAATTAGAAAAATTCTTGCTTTATTAGGAAATCCTCAAGATAAAATAAAAATAATTCATATAGCGGGAACTAACGGAAAGGGTTCTGTCTGCGCTATTTTAGCCAATATTTTAAAATGCTCTGGATACAAAACAGGTTTATATACAAGTCCTCATTTGGTCGAATACACGGAACGAATTAAAACCAATAACAAGAATATTTTAAAAAAAGATTTCGCAAAATACATTGAAAATATTTGTTCAATAGCAGATAAAAACAATATAAATTTAACCGAATTTGAAATTTTAACGGCATGCGCATTTAAATATTTTTTCGATAACAAAACAGATATTGCAATAATAGAAACAGGACTGGGAGGAAGATTTGATGCAACAAATATTTCTAAACATCCCGTTTTATCAATTATAACATCAATTTCACTTGACCATACGGACAGACTCGGTAATTCCATAGATGAAATTGCTTTTGAAAAAGCGGGAATTATTAAAGAAAATTCTATAGTAATTGTTTCTTCAAAAAACAAGGGGATAAATGTCATAAAAAAAACCGCAGAAAATAAAAAAGCCACATTGATTACGGTTAATAAAGAGTCGGAAATAGTTTTTAAGGATAATAAGAATATTTTAATAACTAACAAAAAAGAATATGAATTTCCGCTTTTAGGTCTGTATCAAAAACAGAATACAGCTTTGGTGTTAAAGGCATGCGATTATTTGAAAAGCTTAAATTATAAAATTGATTTAAAAAAAGGACTTAAAAGCATAAAATGGGGCGCAAGATTGGAATATAACAAAGAAAAAAATATATTAATCGACGGTGCGCACAATCCCGATGGTGCTTTAGAGCTTAAGAAAAATCTTGATTTCTACTTCCCTGATGAAAAAAAGATTTTTATATACTCTACCATTAATACTAAAGACTATAAAAAAATTGCACAAATTCTTTTTAATCAAAATGATGAAATATATTTTTTAGAGTTTAATCATAAAAATGCGGTAAAATTTGAACAATATATAAACGAAGTAACGCATCTAAAAAATATAAAAAGGATAACTGAAAAAGACCTTCTTTGCGTTTTAAAAAGAAAGGAATTAAAAGTAATAACAGGAAGCCTTTATATGATAGGCAGTATATATAACACCATAAAGAGCTAAAATTCGGTGGTTTTGGTTTTGTTCTTAAACTTGGTAATATTAGACTGAAATAATAATTCAATGGTTCCCGTAGGGCCGTTTCTGTGTTTAGCAATAATAATTTCAGCCTTCCCCTTATTTTCTACGGAATCTTTATTATAATATTCATCTCTGTAAATAAAAACAACAATATCGGCATCCTGCTCGATGGCACCTGAATCTCTTAAATCCGAAAGCATTGGACGCTTATCGGGGCGTTGTTCAACCTGTCTTGATAATTGAGAGAGTGCAATAATAGGAACGTCAAGTTCTCTTGCAAGACCTTTTAACGAACGGGAAATGGCGGAAATCTGCTGATTTCTGTCATTAGGATTTCCTCCGCCTTCCATAAGCTGAAGATAATCAATAACAATTAAACCGAGGTCTTTTTCCTCCATCATTAATCTTCTACATCTTGTTTTAATATCGGTTGCGGTTACGCCAGATGAATCATCAATATAAATTCTGGCATCGGATAATCTTGTCATAGCATCAACCAGTTTTTCCCAATCCTTAGGCTGCATGTGACCTGAAGTTATTCTTTGAGTATCAACCTCGGCTTCTGCACATAACATACGTTTTACAAGCTGCTGCTTAGGCATTTCCAAAGAAAATATAGCAACACCTTTTTTCCCCTGCATAGCGACATTTTGAGCAAGATTTAACGCAAATGCCGTTTTTCCCATGGATGGACGTGCTGCGAGTATTATCAAATCTGACTTTTGTAGTCCTGAAGTTAATGCGTTTAAATCATAAAAGCCTGTCGTTACACCTACCAAATCATCTTTGTTATTATATCTGTCCTCTATCTGTTCATAACTTTGAACAACCAAATCCTGAATAGGAATTAATTCAGCCGTATCTTTTTGTGAAGCTATGTTGAATATCAGTTTTTGAGCATTATCAAGCACTGCGGAAGTTTCTTCGTTTTCATAAGACATAGCAACAATCTCGGAACCCGCATTGATAAGTGCACGTTTAATTTCTTTTTCCTGAATGATTTTTGCGTAGAATTCCACATTTGCCGTAGTAACGACATTAAGAGCCAAATCATTAATATAAGCTCTTCCGCCTGCTTTTTCAAGGTTTTCATTGTTTCTTAAAAACTCTGAAACCGTAACTATATCAACAGGTTCATTTTTATTATAAAGTTCAAGCACGGCTTCATAGATTAATTTGTGTGCAGGTTTATAAAAACTGTCAGGTTTAAGGAATTCCACAACTCTTCCGATAGATACGGGGTTTACAAGAACGGCACCAAGCACGGCTTCTTCCGCCTCAATACTTTGAGGCAGCAATTTCAGCGTATCCGTATCCGTTTTTTTAATAACTTTTGATGGCAATTTATTTTCCTATATATTTAATTGTTAATGTTATGCGCCAACTCTATTAATGTTGTCGTTAATATCCGTAAGAGGTTCCCTTACCTGTTCTTTTTTTTGAGCTAAAAATTCCTGACAACTTCTAACATGCCTGTGCATTTTATCAATATCGTGTTCCAAGTTATTAAGAATTTCTTCGGCATAAGCTTTAGCACCTTCTCTGGTTTCTGTAGCTTCTTTAAATGCAGCTCTTTTCAGTGATTCGGCTTCTTCTGCCGCTTTATTTTTCATTTCTTCGCAGCTTTCTTTAACTTGTTCTTGAATTTTAGCTGCTTTTTCTCTGACTGCTCTAATTAATTCGGACTCGCTTAAGATGTTAGAGGCTGTATTTTGGGCTTCACTGAGTATTCTGTCGGCTCTGCTTTGAGCTTCCATATAGATATCATCTCTGCGTTTTAAAATCATTTCTGCGGTTTTAATTTCTTCAGGCAATATAGCACGAATTTTGCTTAAAATATCCTGAATATCATCAGTATTCATAAGCAAGCAATAACTTCCTATATGGAACTTATTATCTAATAATTCATCTGCTTCGTCTATCAGATGACTGATTCGTAATTCTGTCATGACTTTAACCTTTCGTATACTTGGATTCTAAAAATTTAGCAACCGGTTCGGGAACGAATTTTGAAACGTCGCCTTTCATAAGCGCAATTTCCCTTACCGTACCTGATGATATAAAATTGTATTTGGGTTTTGTAATTAAAAAAACGGTGTGAATATCATTGCAAAGAGCGCTGTTTGCTTGTGACAGCTGCATTTCGTATTCGAAGTCCGAAACGGCTCTAAGTCCTCTTATCAATACATTTGCATTTCTTTTTTTTGCATATTCTATCGTAAGTCCGTCAAAGCTGTCCACTTCAACATTTTTTATGTCTTTGCAAGACTCTTTAATCAATGATAATTTATCTTCCAGTGATAAAAAGCTTTTTTTGTTAACATTAACGGAAACGACCAAGATTACTTTATCAAAAATATCCGCAGCTCTTTTTAGAACATCAAGATGTCCTTTTGTTATCGGATCAAAACTTCCGGGATATATAGCCGTTTTCATCCTTTTTACCTTTTTATTGCAATATACTATTATAATTATATTGCAATAATATTTTTAGGATTATTTGCTTGTGCCAAATATTTATGATTATTTACAAAATTTCATTGTTTATCTAAATATTTAGTAATATTATTGTCAAAATACATGTGGATACAATTTTTGCCGTTTTCTTTGGAAGTGTATAGAGCTTTATCTGCGGCATCAATCAAATCGTTCATGTTATCGGCGGCATTGGGGTATTCTGCTGCGCCTATACTTATTGTCGGTCTTACGGTATTTTCTTCGTCGATTTTTATTGAAATTTCGCTGATTTTTTTCCTTAATCTTTCGGCAATGGTAAGTGCGTTATTAATGGTTGTTTCAGGCAGAACTATAGTAAATTCTTCACCGCCGTATCTTGCGGGGATATCAACATGCCTTACCGTTTTTTGAATAGCATTTGCTATTTCTTTTAAAACCATGTCACCTACTAAATGTCCGTATGTATCGTTAACTTTTTTGAAATCATCTATATCCATCATCAAGACGGATAATACGTGATGATATCTTTCTACTCTTTTAATTTCTGCTTCAAGCAAATTAAACAGGTGTCTGCGGATGTATAATTTAGTTAAACCGTCTTTTGTTGCTAATTCATATAATTGAGCATTATCAACGGCAATAGAAGCCTGATTAGCTAATGCTTCAACGAATTCCAAATCCTTTTTGTTAAACAGTTTACCGTTTTTCTTGTTTGTAATATTAATAATTCCTATACATTCGCCTTTAGCTATTAAAGGTACGCAGATTAAAGATGAAACCTTTGCTTCACCTTTAAATTGGCTGAATCTCGGGTCTTTACCTCCAAGGTTTGTTATTATGGATTTCTTTTCGGTAAATACTTTTCCTGCAATTCCGCTGTTCGGCTCTATTTTACTGCATTCTATTATACCGTTGTTTATATCATCTTCCGCTTTTTTATCTTTAAGTCCGTATACAACTTTAACTTGCAGCGTATTATCGGATGAATCATACAGCATTAATGAGCCTTTTTCTGCATTTACGGTTGTTATTGCTTTATCTAATATTACGCTTATCAGCCTTTTTAAGTCATCGATAAAATTTACTGCCTGAGAGATATTATACAAAATAGAAAGATTATGGATTGTTTTATTCAACTCCATAATTTTGTTTTCTTGTTCTTTATTTTTGATAAATTTCCTTAAAATAGGTTCAATGCAGTTAAAAATCTGGTTTAAATATTTAAAATCGTCTTCGTTAAAATCACTGTTATCTTCTTTTTTGCCTATACTGCAAATGCAAAACGGAACATCTTCAACATAAAAAACTTTCATATATTCACTTTCAAGTTCTCTAAGTTTATATGTAACCCAGAAAGTTTTATATATCGGACTCCCGTCATTATTGGTAATTTTTATCAGTCCTTCATTTTCGTTTTGCAAAAACGGTGCATTCTCGGCGGGAAATTCAAAATGCAAATCCGTATTGGTTGCTATACTTTTCGTTTGAAACATTCCGTTACTAAATATAAAAAATCTTAAATTCTTAACATTAACAGAATTCTTTATCAGCAATGATACTTTCGAAAGCAAATCTTCAACCGAATGTGACTGATTTGCCAACATGTTTAAATCAAATAAATTGTGAAGTTCAAGTACATTCTTTTGTAAATTATACAGTTTTTCATTTATATCTTGTTCCATAATTCAATTCCGTTATCAAAATCATCAAAGTGTAAAACTATCTCTTTTTTTCATCTCTGTTATCAATATAAGATAAAAATGCTGAAGAAACAACTAACATGGGCATAAAAAATTTTTTTATGTTATCGGAAAAAGCTTTTTTAAAATTTACATTTAACGCTGATTTATCATAAAAAGCCCAAATAGCTGCCATTCCCAAAAATACGGGAGTAGATTCGGCTGCATTTTTAACAAATCTGTCTATATATTTGCCTGCCTTTGTTTTGGGAACAAATTTATTATCATTCCCTTTAAAATTATTTTTTTTATATACGGTTGGATTTGTTTGGATTTTTGAAATTTGCAAATCAGATGTCCTTTATAAAAATGCTGTTAATAATTATATCGTGTTTTAGTTGTTTCGTCGAGGTAATAATTAAATTGTTACATTCCGATATGTCGGAACGAGTACAGCCTTCTGAAAAATTTTTGCCCGTTTTATCCGATAATATTTTAGGTGCAACAAACTGAATTAATCTATCTGCAAGGTTTTCCTGAATAAATGCGTTATTTAAAATTCCGCCCGATTCTGTAAGAATACTCATTATTCCCTGCTGATATATTAAATCTACAGCTTTATTTAAATCTATATGACCGTTTTTAACGGGGCATTTTATATATTTTGCACAGGTTTTATGTTTTTTTATCCTGCTGTCGGCAACGTGTTCGCCCGTTAAAATAATTATTTCCGCATTATTCTCATATACTTTACTTCCTGAGGGCGTATTTAAATTTGTATCAAGAATTATTCTGACGGGGTTTCTGCCGTTTTTCATCCGGCATGTCAAAGAAGGATTATCTTTTATAACCGTAGCTGAACTTGTTAATATGGCATCATATTTATTTCTGAGTTTTTGAACCTCGTTTCTCGAATATTCATCCGTTATCCATTTTGAAGAACCTGAAGCCGTTGCTATTTTTCCGTCTAATGTAGTTGCCGTTTTTATTGCAATAAAAGGTTTTTTCTCCAGTTGATTTTTTAGAAAAATTTCATTAAGTTCTTTACATTCCTTTTCAAGAATTCCTTCAATAACTTCAATTCCTGCTTCTTTAAGTTTTTTTATGCCTCTGCCCGATACAATCGGATTAGGGTCGCTCATACCTATTATTACACGTTTTAAGCCTTTTTCAATAATCAAATCAGCACAAGGCGGAGTTTTTCCGAAATGCGAACACGGCTCTAAATTAACTATGATGGATTTTCCTCTTAAATCTTCTTTTGCGGACAAAATCGCATTTCTTTCCGCATGATTTTCCCCGTATTTTTCATGCCTGCCTTGAGAAATTATTCTGAAATCATCATCAAAGATAACTGCGCCGACCAGAGGATTAGGTGATACTCTGCCTTCGCTTTTTTTTGCCAAACTTATGCATTTTTTCATTAATTTTTTATATTGATTTTGCATTATTTAACTTTCTCAAAAAATGCATCGGTTATTATTTGAGAATATTTCCCGTTTTCATTAACGGATAATAGAATGAGATTTTTACCGCTTTCATTTTCTGCAACTCCTAAGATGCCTTCTACATCCTTAATAGGCAGATTAGAAATTTTTGCTTCTATTTTTACGTATGGAATATTTTGACCTAAACCTTCAAAATCACCATGTTTTGTGACTTTTACGCTATCGAATTTAACCACCTGATATTTATATTTATTGATTGTATCATCTATTTTTTTCTGAACGGTATCTGCTTTAATATCTTCTTTTGTTAAAATATTTTCATTTTTAGGTTCAATGATAATCATTTTTTGACCTGTTGCTTTATGTTCGGCTATAATCATTCTGTTTTTTAGTATTTTTAAGTTTTTATCTACCGAATATTCTTCATTTATTTGAGATAAATCAATTACATCTTTTGTATCATCGATTATATGTTCTTTAGTGACGGTATTATGTTCTTGGATTTTATTTTTAATAAAATCGATAATACCTAAATGTACCAGTCCGAAAAAAATGAGTATGGCAATTAATAATTTTATAACTAAGCTTAAACAACCTTTCATTAAAACTCCTTTACTAAAACTTTAATATTCGTTGAAAATAAGGTAAATTTGTAATACATTAAGTATAGCTATGATAAATGAAGAAATCAAGAATTGTAATAGTTTGGAAGTCGACTATGAACATGCAACACCAATGTTCAAACAATTCCTTGATATAAAAAGGCAATATCAGGAAGTTGTTCTTTTATACAGAATGGGCGATTTTTATGAAGGTTTTTTTGAAGATGCAATATTGTTTTCAAAAGAACTCGGCTTAACCCTGACTCACAAAGACGGAGGAGAAATAGGCAAAGTTCCCATGGCGGGAATTCCCGTTAAATCGCTTAATACTTATATCCCGAAACTCTTAAACAAAAATTATAAAGTCGCCGTTTGTGAACAATTGGAAAATCCAAAGGAAGTCAAAGGACTTGTTAAACGTGATATTGTAAAAACCATTACCGCAGGAACTATTACGGAATTAAATCTGCTTGAACCTACGGGAAACAATTATCTTGCGGCAGTTATAAAATCTGATAATATTTTCGGATTGGCTTATACTGATATTTCTACGGGAGAGTTTAAAGTTACAAAAGGTTCTCTGATTGATATTTTGGCTGAACTCGCAAGAATTAAACCTTCTGAAATTTTGACTCCCGTTAAAAAACTTAAACTAAAACCGTTTCAGATAGTACCCGAAGAAAAAGCCGATTTGCCTGATGAAATTACAAGTATTTACCCTTGTACCAAAATGGCAATCTCCTCTTTCGATGAAGAAAATGCCATATCAAAGATAAAACAGGTATTTAATGTAAATTCACTTGAAGCTTTCGGATTTAATGAATATAAAATCGCTTTTCTTGCGGCGGGTGCTATTTGGGATTATATTATAGAAACTCAAAAAGGAACCCTGCCTAAGTTTGATGTTATTAAACCGTATTCAACCTCTGAATTTGTTTCTATCGATGCTTCTACAAGACGAAACTTAGAACTCACCGAAACCTCCAGAGATAAAATTAAATACGGAAGTCTATATTGGGCAATAGATAAGGTTAAATCTCCAATGGGTTCAAGACTGCTTAAAAATTGGATAACCCAACCGGTTAAAAATATTAACGAACTTAATAACAGATTAAATTCCGTTGAAGAACTTATTAACAATACTTCTTCCAGATTAAATTTATCTGAAATCCTTGGCAGAATTTGCGATATAGAGCGTCTTGCAATAAAAATCAGCAACGGTAGTGCTAATCCCAGAGATTTTCTGGCACTCAAAAATACTTTCAGCCTGTTCCCTAATCTTTCGGGTATATTTAAAACATTTAACAGTAAATATTTAAACGAATTTATAAAAAACTCGGATGAACTTGTTGAATTCGCTTCCGTTATTAATCGTACAATTGACGAAAATGCGGGTATTAATATAAAAGACGGCGGATTTATTAAAAATAACGTTAATAACGATTTGGATTATTTCAGAAGCCTTTTAACGGGCGGAGAAGATTGGCTTAAAAAATTTGAAGCTCAGCAAAAAGAAATAACGGGAATTAATAACCTTCGAGTTAGCTATAACAGAAATTTCGGCTACTTTATCGAAGTTACGAAATCAAATATTAACCGCATTCCTTTAAATTATGTACGAAAGCAAACTCTTACAAATACCGAAAGATATACGACGGAAGAACTCAAAAATCACGAAAATGACGTGCTTTCAGCACAATTTAAAACAATAGAGCTTGAACAAAAAATATTTAACGACCTTGCCGAATACTCCAAATCATTTGTAGATATTATAAAAGAGGCTTCACACTTTATTGCAAGGGCGGATGTTTTATTATCGTTTGCACTAAATGCAATAGAATCAAATTATGTTAAACCCGAGATAACCGATACAAACGAAATATACATAAAAGACGGAAGACACCCTGTTGTAGAAAAGATTTTGCCTATGGGGCAATATGTTCCGAATGACTTAAAACTGATTGCCGATACTCATAATTATGAAGAAACACAGTTTATGATATTAACAGGCCCGAATATGGCGGGGAAATCAACATATATGCGCCAAAATGCACTTATTGTTCTGCTGGCGCAAATAGGCTCTTTCGTTCCTGCTTCTTATGCACGTATAGGTATCGTTGACAAAATCTTTACAAGAGTAGGTGCTGTCGATGATTTATCGCTCGGACAATCGACTTTTATGGTCGAAATGAATGAAACCGCTTTTATTCTGAACAGTGCAACCGAAAAAAGTTTAATTCTGCTTGATGAAATAGGCAGAGGAACCTCAACTTACGACGGAGTTGCCATCGCCTGGTCGGTTGCAGAATATATTGCAACAAAGATTAAAGCCAGAACAATTTTTGCAACTCATTACCATGAACTTAACGTTATGGCTAATTCCATTGAACAAATTAAAAACTACAGAATTACGCTTTCCGAGGAAAACGGTAAAATTAATTTCTTAAGAAAAGTTATACAAGGCAGCGCAAGCAAAAGTTACGGTATTCAGGTTGCAAAAATGGCAGGACTGCCTGATTCTGTTGTTTCCAAAGCTCAAAGTATTATGAACAGAATGCAGAAAGATTATTCTAAGGATTTGTCGGTAAAAAAATCAAAACAAACGTTTCCCGAAGTTCCGCAGCTTACTTTAACCTTTAATAATGAGGGTTAATTCCATGCAAAGCTTTATAAAAAATAATCGTTTTTTTATATTGCTGATATTTATTATCTTTTTTTCATGCCTGCCGTTTTTCTATCTGAAACAAGGCTTGCTTCTTATAGATACGGGAAGAGAATTTTTTATTCCGCAGGCTATGCAGGATGGATTTGTTTTATATAAAGATATTTTTAATATTTACGGGCCTCTCTCATACTTTGTTAACTGCTTTTTAATGAAAATTTTCGGTCAGAGTATTTCTGTTTTATATAATTTTGCAATTTTAAATTCGCTTCTTATCATCATTACTCTCTATTTACTGGGGATTGAATTTATTAAAAAACATTTGAGTTTTCTTTTTTCGGCGGGCATGATTTTTGCTATCGTTTATCCCGTTTTTTTATATAATTCCAATCTGACATATTCTTTTGCCATAATTTACGCACTTTCTTCATTTTTGTTATCTGTTTTATTTTTAATAAAGTATATTAAATGTGAAAAAAGTTATTTCGCATATTTATCATGCCTGTTTTCGGGAATTTGCATATCAAATAAGTATGAATTTTTTATTATGCCGTTAATTATTTTGTATACTTTAATATTTGTAAAACCTGTTGGAATAAAGAAATTACCGATATGCTTTATGAGTTTTTTAAGTGTTCCTTTGATTTGTTTTGTTATTTTGATAATACAAGGTTTAAATACGGCAGATATAAAAGATAATATATATTTAATATGGAATTTGATAAACGCACCTCTTATAAAACTGTTCTTCTCAAAGACAGGCGGTTTTTTTCATTTTTCATATTTATTCGGGTTAATAAAAAATAACGGGATTTTTTCAATTTTTGCACTGCTTCCTTTACTGAATATTTTGTTTTTTATTATGAATGCAAAAAAAATATATTCAGATAAACCTTTGTTTATATTTGTATTGTGTTCTTTTATTGCATGTGCTAAATCATTTATATATTTGAATATCAGACACATGGGACTGTTTTTGTTCCCTATTTGCGCTCTTTGCGCCTTAATCTTATATTCAAGATATTATAAAAAATTTACCGAATTAATTTTATTAATATGTATAATACTGTTTTTTGCGGATGATTTTTCATCACTTAAAAACAAAAATTATACGCTGAATACTCCGAAAGGAAGCATTACAACATACGCAAAAGAAGGCAGGATGATTGATTATTCCTGTAAATATGTTTTTAATAACACAAAACCTCAAGATAAAATTGTGGTACTTCCCGAAGGCAGTATTATAAATTATATAACGGACAGAACGGGAGATTATTTCTATTTCAGCTTAATTCCATTATTTTATACCGATGTTTTTGGCCCTGACAAAATAATAGAACACTTTAATAAAAACATGCCCGATTATTTCATAATACTTCCTATTGATAACATTGAATACGGAAGCAGATATTTTGGAGAGGATTATGCAAAAGAATTTTTGGAATTTATAAATAAAAACTTCAATCTGCGGGAAGAAAAATACGATATAAAAATATTTGAAAGAAAGAATAAAGAATGAGAAAAATAGCTTTAATAAATCACGGTTGTGCAAAAAATCTGGTGGATTCCGAATTAATGCTGGGCAAACTTGCTTCAAAAGGATATCAGATTACACTTGATGAAACGAAAGCGGATTTTGTAATTATAAATACATGCTCATTTATACACGATGCGGAAAAAGAATCCGTAGCTTCGATTTTTGATATGATAAAAGCAGGGAAAAAGGTAATAATAGCAGGATGTTTAGCGCAAAAACATAAAAAAGAACTGCAAGCATTAATCCCTGAAGCTATTGCTTTTATAGGAACTTCGGATATTGATAAAATTACCGATGTTATAAAAAAAATTACTAAAGAAGAAGATACCTGCTATGAAGTAAGTGAAAATCCTGATTATAATTACCCCGAAGATGTTGAAAGACAGCAAATTACGGTTGGTGCAAGTTCATATATAAAAATTGCAGACGGATGTGATTTTAATTGCGGATATTGCGTAATTCCAAAGCTTAGAGGGCATTATAAATCAAGAAAAATAGAAAATATTGTAAACGAAGCAAAAAATCTTGCCGAAAAAGGTGTCGGCGAAATTGTTCTTATTGCGCAGGATACCACAAGTTACGGTAAAGATATATATGGAAAACCTTCTTTAATTGAACTTTTGAAGGAATTAAACCAAATTGAAGAATTAAATTGGATAAGGATTATGTATACATATCCTTCTTTAATAACGGATGAACTTTTGGAAACAATAAATAATCTTGATAAAGTCGTAAAATATATAGATGTACCGCTGCAGCACGTAAGCAAAAATATGTTAAAAGCAATGAACAGACCCGTTATGGATAATAGAAAGCTTATAAAAAAAATACGTAAGCTAATACCTGATGCAGCTGTAAGAACAACATTTATTACAGGCTACCCCGGAGAAACGGAAGAAGATTTTCAAGAACTTTATAATTTTGTTAAAGAAATGAAAATTGACCGACTGGGAGTTTTTGAATATTCAAGAGAAAAAGATACAGCTTCTTATACGTTAAAACCGCAAATAAGTGCAAAAGTAAAAAAACAGCGAAGAAAAGAATTGATGCTGTTGCAGCAGAATATATCTGAAGATATGAACAAAAAAATGATTGGAAAAGAAATTGAATGTATAGCGGAAGCGGTTAATGAAAAAGGGCTTGTTATTGCCCGCACATATAAAGATGCTCCCGAAGTAGACGGACTTATATATATAAATACAACAACTCCCGTCATGCCCGGCGATATTATTACCGCCAAAATAACGGGAGCTGTTAAATATGATTTAACCGGAATTTTAATCTGATTTACTTATTGATTTTGAAGGTCAATATCCTTTACACCGACATAAAAGTTCTTTTGAGCTTGATACTTTAAGATCCTTCTGTCGCTAATTGAATCCGGGTTAGCTTTTACAAAGTCATCAATAACTTTATTTTCCATATTCCTGTTTTTCTCTATATGATATACTTCTGCCAGTTTCAGAGCTACGTCAATGTTATCGGGATATTCTTTCAAAAGAAGATATAGTTTTTCTTTTGCGATATCAAGATTACCAAATCTGACATCCAAGAATGTTTCAAGGATTTTTGTATCCAAATCCTGCTTAATATGTTCTGCCATCATAAGATATTTTAAAGAGGTATCATAATCTCTTAATTTGTAGTAATTAGCAGCGAGGTTATATAAAACAACGTGCTGATTTGGTAAATCATCCTGAACAAGAGGAATTACATTATTTAAAACATAGTTTGAACGGGCATATTGACGTTTATAAGCGTAGTTTATAGCCAAATCAACCCAAGTTACTATATTTCTTCTGTCATCCTGTAATTTTCTCAGGAGTCTTTGAATTTCCATTTCAAAGTTTTCACCCGGGTATGAAGTTAATACATAATGATGATAGAATTTTGAATATTCTGATTGGGGTATGGGAGTATCAATAACATCAGGAATTAATCTGTAAACTAATCTCAGAGTATTAATATCTCTTTCCGAAGGACTTTTTCTGTAGGTTCCTCCGTTAATATATTCTGAGTCATAAGACATTACGTCGCTCGGGTCAGCGCTGTGACCGCTAAGTCCTAATGCGTGACCTATTTCATGCAGAACCAGTGTGGTCAAATTATCGTAATTATAATTGTTTCCTTCACTATCTGTTTTCTTTAAGTAAATAACCATACTGTTTAATGTTTTATCCTTTACTGAAGGAACCGTTTTACCGCAGATTTCCGCATCATTTTCACCGAGAGGTGCAAGACTGCTGACGAATTCTACAATAATATTGGCATTTTTATTACCCATTGTTTCTTTGAATCTTATATCGCCGCCTGTAGCATTTTCCCATTCCGAGAATGCGTTTTGAACTGCGGTAATATATTCCGGAGAAACATCACTACCTGAAATCGAATATGTAATAGGTCTTGCATTATTCCATCTTATAAGTGAATTGCCATAAAGTACGTTATCAATGTATGTTGAACCATATTCAGACTCAAAAGCTTGACGCATATTTGCAAGTGCCTGTTCTGCCAATTCACCTGCTTCATCACAATTTTCCAATTGGGAAATATCATATAATTGTTTCTGAACATCGTAAGTCGGCGGCATTTTGGATAATGTCAATGCTTGGTAATATACGGGTTCATTATCATAAGGCTTTGCATTAGCTACTACATCAAAATTATGCAGCGCTTTTTCATACATTCCTCTTTCTAAATACTTTTTACCCTGACTCATTAAATAATCGGGCATTAACTGTTTTAAAAATACATAAACGACTACTATAATAAAGAAAAGCAACAGAATTACTATTATTGTTATTTTTGAACCGCGGTTTCTGTCATCTTCTTTTTTCTTACGGAGCTTCCGCTCGTAATCTTTATTTATTTCGTCACTATAATCTTGATTTTCCATACATTCTCCTTATATTTTATTTAGTTCGAGTAATTCTGATAATTTCTTTGATTCCAATTTGGATAAGTTCTCGCTGTTTCCTTTTATTTTAAAATATTCATCAAATTTTTGCGTAGTTTTTAAGTTATATGAACGGCCGTTTTTATCTTTTTTTCTGCTTATAAGTCCTTTATCAAGTAATTCTTGGATATGTTCATAAGCAGATGAACCTCTTAATTCTTTTAGTTCAGCTTGTCTTATAGGCTGTTTTAATGCTATTACCGTTAATGTTTTTAATACGGATTCTGATATATCAACAGGGCAAAGCTTCTCTACTATATCCATATATTCGCTTTTCACTTGAATAATATATCCGTTTTCATCATCAATCTCTAAAGCGCCTTCTCTTGCGGAATAATCCATAATTAATTCCAAAACGGCTTCTTCAACTTCACTTTCTTCCGCTTGTAAAATTTCTGCAATCTCTTTTAAATCTACGGCTCTTCCTGTTATGAATAATACAGCTTCAATTCTTGATTTTAAATCCATATTATTACTCCTATGCCGTCAATCCTTCTTCCGATAATAACTCGGTCTTTTCCGGAAGTTTTCCTTTTACTACGTATAAATCGGAATAAAATTCTTCCTGCTCTATGTCAAATTCACTTTTGACCGATAAAAATAATAATGCAATATATGCTGTTATTTTATCCAAACCAAGCAAAGTTAAGGTTTTTAATTCAACTTTTTCTTCTTTTTCAAAAATTTTAACCAAATTTTCGTGCAAAATCTTTACACTGCTTTCAATATATTCTTCCTGAGCCAGATTGATAATATCTTCATTGGTCATTCTCTTATAACTGCTGACTCGCCTTTTTGCACGCTCTAAAGAATTTTCGACCGCCTGCTTCTTATCTAATCTTTCATAAAACTCTAACTGTCTTATTAAATCCTTTAATGTTACGGTTCTGTTTCTGTTCAGCTTAACGCTTGTTCTTCTTTGAATAATGTCCTCAATGGGGATAACATTATCGGGATAATAGTCCTGATAATATAAGTCATCGTTAAACCTTGATGAATCATCATTATCATCATATTCGGGATTAACTTCCGCTTCCGCTTCAAATTGCATAGGATCAAGCCCTACCAAAACATTAGATTTGAGCTTCAAAAGAACGGCAAGAAAAAATAAAGCCCGCCCGCTTAATCTTAAATTATTTGATTTTCGCTCCGAAATATGAAGCATATATTTGTCTGCAATATCAGCTATATCAATATTCCAAGGATCAATCTTCCCTTGCTTTGCCATCTGCACCAATATCTCAATTCCATCGGATTCATCGTCCGAAGAATTCAATATTGAATCAGGATTAAATCCCAAATTCATTTCGTTAAATTCGGCCGGCGTATTTATATAAAAATTATCTGAATTCTTTGGATTTAACATTTAGCGTTCCCTAATTCTTTATGCCTGTAACAAGGGTTTTTCCATGCTCTTTTTGAGTTACACCTATCGTTCTATCTGCTGATTTTATCATATTTTGTTTGTGAGTAACTACTATAAATTGCGTATTTTTAGCCTGCTCTTTTATAATGTCGGATAATCTTGCAAGATTTAATCCGTCTAAGCTTGCATCAACCTCATCGAGCGCATAAAAAGGTGCAGGAAGATATTTCTGAATTGCAAAGACTAATGCTAATGCCGTAAGCGATTTTTCACCGCCCGACATTGCGCCTAACTTCTGCTTCATTTTATCTCTTATTTGTGCTTTTATGGTTAACCCGCCTTCAAACGGACTATCGGGATTTTCAAGCACCAAACTCCCTTCCCCTTCCGATAATTTCCCGAATATATCTTTGAAATTCTCATTAATATTATTATATGTTTTTAAGAATGTTTCTTTTTTTACCTGCTCGTATCCGTTCATTTTCTCTAAAATTTCTTTACGTTCGTTTGTTAAAGTCGCTATTTGCTCTTTCTTCTCTTCCTGTCTGGCTTTAACTTCATCGTAGGTTTGGATGGCAAGCATATTTACAGGCTCCATCTCCTCCATGCGCTTTTGCAATCGCTGTATTTTACCTGTTATCTCTTCCGTTGATATTTCAGTCGGTACCAATAAATTTATATCGATTTCATTAGCTTTAAGTTCAGCTCTTATTTCTTCCAACTGAGGTTCAAGCTCTCTTCTTCTTGATTTAAACGCCTCTACCTGCTCTGCTATCTTTTCTATCTCATTTGCAGTCTTGTTTTTAGCAGTTTCAGCAGATAATAATTCCTCCTGAATTACATCTCGCTGCTTTTGCAATTGAATAAGTTTCTCGGAAAGTGTCTTTATTTTCTCTTCCAAAATCTGAGATTTTTGTTCTATTTCTTTAATTTCAGCCGTATATTTCTCTTTATCTTTGCTTCCTATCTCGTTATCCTTAATGAGTCTTTGTATCTGTTCTTCTTTCGCTTTTATAAGTTCCTTGTTAAAATCAATATCTCTGTTTGATTCATTGATTTCATTATTAATTTTAAGTATTTTATTTTGATATTCTTTAATTTGATTTTCAATTGCAGAAGTCATTTCTTTAAGCTTTTTAAGTTCGCCTTCCGACATTTTGCTCTCTATTTCCGTTATTTTATCTTGAAGTATAAGCATATTATTGTTTATTTCAACAAGCTTTTCTTCATATTTTTCGAGCTTCTTTTCGGTAGAATTAATTTTAGGTTCGTTTTCTTTTATTATTGCACTATATTCACTGATTTTGCGCTCGTTATTTTCGGAATTATTATTAAGATTATTCAATTCAAGCTTTGCGCTGTTAAGAGCAGTCATTGTATTGGAATAATTAGTTCTTATTTTTTCCTGCTTAGCTTCAAGTTCTTTTTGAGTATTTTCAAGCGAAGCATATTTTTTTTGCATGTCGGCAAAACCCGATTTATATTTATTCAATTCATCATCCTGATTTTGACTGAATTTTAACCCCGTATCTTTCCTGTCGCCGCCTGTTATAGCACCTGATTTATCAAATAAACTGCCATCTAAAGTAACCAGTCTGTATTTCCCGATTAATCTTTTTGCACAATCATAATTTTCAACAATTAAAGTATCACCCAGTGCATAAAAGAATGCATCTAAATATTTATCATCAAAATCAACCAAATTAACGGCAAAATCAATAACACCTTTTTCATTCGGAATTCTGAGATTAGACGGTGCTTTCTTTAACTTATCCAAAGGCAGAAAAGTAGCACTTCCGGCTCTTGCGGATTTAAGATAATCAATACAAACCCTTGCGGTTTCAACATCATCAACAACAATATTCTTCATTCTGCCGCCCATTGCAACTTCTAAAGCGGTTGAATATTCTTTATCCACACTCCCAAGCTGCAATAACGGAGCATGTACTCCTTTTATTTTCGCTTTTAATATAGAATCTATTGACCTGCCGAGATTTACTTCCTCATAAGCACTCTTTTGCGCTTCGATTGTCAGGATTTTTCTTTGCACAATTTGTATATCATGCATTAAATCCGACATTTCGTACTTATTTTTGTCTAAAGAATAAACTATGTTTTCCTGTGCCAATTTATAATCTGCAAGCTCTTTTGTTAATTCTTCAACCTGCACGGTCAATTTATCTTTATTATCTTTATAACTATTTTTAAATGACATTAACTCTTCTAAAGATTTTTTTGCATTTTCTATATCTTTTTTTAAAGAAGTAAGTTCGGTTTCAAACGGTATTGTTTCGGATTTTATATTCCATTCTTCCTCTTTTAATTTCTCCAGTTCTTTCTTTAAATTATTTCTTTCTTCAAGTTGTTTGTCGGCATTTTTATTTAACCCCGATACTTCTTCAAGAATTTTGGATAATTCCTTTTCCTGAACTTTTATAAGTTCTTCGATTTCCTGTATTTCTTTTTTCTTTTCTTCTATTTTTAACGTTATTTTTTCTATTTTTTCTTTGTGATTTTCAATTCCGTTTTTGGAATTTTCAATGGTTTTTAAATTGTCATGGATGGTTTTTTCAACCGAACTTATGGCTAAATTTTTACGTGAAATCTGACCTTTTAATTCTTCAAGCTGTTTTTTTGTTTCGATTTGTTCTGCTTCACCGTTATTTTTAACTGACTCCGATATCTCATTATATCTTTTTTTAATTTCGGAAACAGACTCCTCCAACTTTTTAAGATTGGCTTCTTCATCTTTTTTCTTTTTATTGAATTCAAGAATATTTTGATGAGCAAGTTCTAAATTTCTTTTTAAATCAAAATATTTAACAGTTGTAATTTGACTTTCCAACTGAAATTTTTCGGCTTTTAACTTTTGATACTTTAAAGCGGTTTCTTTTTCAACGGCAAGCCTTTCAATAGAAGATTCTATTTCCGATAATATTAAATTGGCATTTTCAACACGCTCTTCAACGGTTAAAAGTTCTTCGTTAGCTTTATCTATTCTTCTGTTAAAATCGGCAATGCCTGCTATTTCATCTATAATCTTTCTTCTTTCAATGTTTGAACAGTTGACTATACTCATAACATCACTTTGCATAATAACGTTATAACTGTTTGGAGTTATGCGGTATTTCTCAAGCCTGGTATGAATGTCCGTCAAAGTAGTAACTTGATCGTTTAAATAATAAATACTGTTAAATCCTTGAGAGGATTTTTTAATCCTCCTTGCAACGCTTATATTCTCTTCGCTGTTGTCATCAGGTTCAAAAACTACTTTAACATAGGCTTCATTCTTTTTTGTATGTGTGGAAATGAAGTCAGATAACTGCTCGGTACGCAAGTTCCTTGCACTTGCAAGTCCGAGTGCAAACAATATTCCGTCGATGATGTTACTTTTTCCCGAGCCGTTAGGGCCTGCGACCGTTGTAAACCCTTTTAAAAACGGTATTTTAACATCACCTGCAAAAGATTTAAAGTTATCTACTTCAAGTTCTTTAATGTACATTATTTCGATGATACCTGTCTGGACTATTCTATTACACAACAAATACACGTAATAGTCAAAAACTTTAAAGAATATTACATTAAATGCCCGAGTAAATTTTTACGATAAGCCGAAGGAGTGACAAGACCGAGCGTAAAGCAATTTCAAGACAGCAAGCGAAGAATGAGCTTTGCGACACCAGATTAAATTTTATTTTCTTTGTTTGTCAATCTAATATGAAATTTTGTTAAAAAGTTAACAAAATCCAAGGAAAACTTTTTTTCGTTCAAGCTCTCATATCTTAACTTTTTCAGAACAGGTGACATGATAATATTTTCATCTTCAAAAACTTTTGATGACAAATATTTTTTAAATTTTTTATAATCTTTATGAAACCGAAGATGTACAGCTATATCATAATAGTCATATTGAAGTTTGTCTGAATTTCCATAAAGTCGTACTTCCCAAAACAAGACTCTGGCATTATATTTTTTGCCTAATTTAATAAATTTTTTCATC
This sequence comes from Candidatus Gastranaerophilales bacterium, assembly GCA_947624665.1. Classification (GTDB taxonomy): domain Bacteria; phylum Cyanobacteriota; class Vampirovibrionia; order Gastranaerophilales; family Gastranaerophilaceae; genus Avigastranaerophilus. The sequence continues at coordinate 12,322 of CANQLK010000002.1, read as the reverse complement.
TCTTTCCAATTATATTTACATACGACAAAATTAATGTTGAATGTATTTATTTTAAGGGTTTTTATATATTCAAGGTTTTTTATTAATTTTTTAAAAGCGTTTTTACCTGTTCTGAAAATTTTATTATGAGTAGCTGCATTTACTGCGTTTATGGAAATATCCAGTTCTTCAATTCTGTTTACGAGATTTAATCTATTTATTGTTTCTTTGTCTGCCAGGATTCCGTTTGTCATTAATTTAAAGCGCAAATCGGGAAATTCTTCCGAAATTAATTTAATAAATTTTTGGGAAATAAGAGAGAATGCATCACCTGAGTCCCATATGGTTAAACACTTTAAATCCTTATAATTTTTCAATATAGAAATAATATTATTCAATTCATTATCGGGTGTTTTATAAATTTCATCACTACAAAATATGCATCGTGCATTACAATCTTTTATTTTAGATATGGCAATATAATAAGGTGTCTTCGTCATAACGGGTTCGGGATGGGGGATAAAAATACTTTTAACGGAGACAAAATCAGGGATTTCTTTTGCCAGTCTAAGGCAGACATTTCCTTTACAATACGGATATTTACCTTTTAGTGCTTCTTCTCTTATGGTTACAGCTAATTTAGAATTCCAAATGTCGTTTAAATCATCTTTATATATATTGCCCAGTGATAAATTATTATATTTGTGTTCGCAGCAAAAATAAGCATTTCCGTCCATTCTTACTTCCATTGAGCTAAAAATCATCGGACAAACTCCGAATTCTTGGACATCTATATCCTTTTGATTTTGAATTTTATCTGTAGGTTCAATATCTCTCATTTTATAATTTAAAATAATACATTTTAATATTTTTAATAACTTAAATTTTAAACAAAAGATATTATTTTGTAAATTGTCGCATAAAATTAAATTAATAATAAAAGAAAATCTTGTGTAACGCATTGCTAATCCGAACTTGTCAGCTTACACCATAATCAAAGTCTTGCCATTGTAATATCAAACTAAATGTTCAAAACAACAAAACTGCAAGTTCTTGTACATCAATATCATTTATATTTGTTAATTATTTTCTTTATCTGGGAAAAAATAATATACTGTAAATGTAAGGAGTTGCTAAATGAATGATTACAATATAGATGGATTGTTAAAAAAAGCCTTTGAATTGCGTGCATCTGATTTGCATTTAATACCCGGAGAAGTACCTTCTTTCAGAATTGACGGGCAAATCTTGAAATCAAAGCTTCCTGTAGTTTCACCGGAATATATTATTGACGTAATCCAAAAAACTGCGCCGAAAACTATGATTGACAAAGTATTAAATTCGTATAACTTTGATTATCCTTATCAAATTGAAGGTATTTGCCGATTCAGAATAAATGTTGCAAAAACATTCGGAAATTATTCAATAACAATAAGGCTTGTTCACTTTGAAATACCTACTTTTGAACAACTGAATTTACCGCCTTCGATCGAAAAATTTTCGGAACCCGATCACGGTATTGTTTTGATAACAGGTGTTGCAGGTTCGGGTAAATCAACCACCATCGCTTCCATTCTTAATCATATTAACAATACAAAAAGAAAACACATAATTACGGTCGAAGACCCTATCGAATATGTATTTCACAGTAATAAATCCATATTCACGCAAAGACAAATAGGTATTGATACGCTGAACTTCAATGAAGGATTGAAATATGCACTAAGACAAGATCCTGATGTTATATTAATAGGCGAAATAAGAGATATGGAAACAATACAAGGCGCACTGCATTCCGCTGAAACAGGACATTTGGTTTTTGCTACAATGCACACATTTAATGCCGTTCAAACGATTAATCGTGTTTTAAGTTTCTTCCCTCCGAGCGAAAGAGAAAATGTTAGACACCAATTTGCAGAAGTATACAGAGGTTCCGTTTCTCAAAAACTTATTCCCAATGCTAAAGGCGAAGGCAGAGTTCCTGCTGTTGAGCTTCTGCATTCTACTTCAACAATCAAAGACTTTATTATAAAAGATGAACTTGAAGAAATTTATAAGCTTGTAAAAAAAGGTTCTTATGATGATATGATTACATTTAATATGTCGCTGTTCAACTTATATAAAAAAGGACTCATTACAAAAGAAGCTGCTCTTGAAAACACGGATAATCCTAACGAACTTATGCACTATATGAGGGGTGTTTATACCGGAAGTGAGGTTTCTTTTTAAATTTTATGAAAGAACAATTTACGACAAATGTTATAAACCTTAAATCGTACAGCATAAGCGAAGCCGATAAAATTATCCTTATGTATTCCAAAGAAAGAGGGTTAATAAGGGGTGTCGCAAAAGGAATAAAGAAGCCTGCAAGTAAATTGGGCGGCAGAATGGATTTGCTTGTCGCAAACAAAATGATGCTTAATAAAGGCAGAAATCTTGATACTATCTGCCAAGCGGAAGCTTTAAATACATTCTTTAATCTTCGTAACGATATTAATAAACTGTTTTATGCCATGTATTGTTCCGAAATAGTTACCAACTTCGGTATAGAAAATGACCCTAATAGTGAAGAAATTTATAATCTTTTCTATACTTTTCTTGAACAAATTTCCTCCGCAAAATCCATTGAACAAACTATGCTCAACGTAATAAAATTCCAACTGAAAATTATGAACATAACAGGTTATTCACTGGAATTGGATAATTGCGTAAAATGCTTAAAAAAGCCGCAAGAGGAATATATTTATTTTTCAATTGAACATGGCGGAATATTATGCGGCAACTGTTCTGCCGAGATAACAAAGAAAACAAAAATTCATTATAAAATCATAGAATTTTTAAATACTTTGTTAAAAGAAGAATATACAAAACATACGAAATATGATGATTTAGCTACCGAAAAGATTTGTACAATCTGCATAAATCTTCTTAAATCATATATAGAATATTATTCGCCAAAAAAATTTAAGACCTCCGAATTTATAGAAAGCATAAGGTAAATATGGAACTTGAAAAATTTATAGAACATACGTTATTAAAGCAGGATGCAACAAAAGAAGAACTGATTAAATTATTTGAGGATGCGAAAAAATATAATTTTAAAGGGGTATGTGTAAACGGATGCAATACTGCACTTGCCAAAGAATATTTAAAAAACACTTTGGTAAAGACTGTAACGGTAGTAGGGTTTCCTTTAGGCGCAGGATTAAGTAAAGTTAAGGCATTTGAAGCTCAAAGAGCAATAATGGACGGCGCAGATGAGATAGATATGGTTATGAACGTTCAATCAATAAAAGACAAAGATTATGAATATACAAGAAAAGATATAGAAACAGTAAAGCATGCCTGCGGCAGTATACCATTAAAAGTAATAATAGAAACGGATTTGCTTACAAAAGAAGAGATAAAAAAAGCGTGTGAAATAATTGTTGAAGCGAAAGCGGATTATGCAAAAACGAGTACGGGATTTGTAAAAAACGGAGTCGGAGCAAAGGTAGAAGATATAGAGCTGATGGCGGAAGTATTAAGAGGCAGTAATGTTAAAATAAAGGCATCAGGCGGAATTAAAACGAGAGAACAGGCAATCAAACTAATAGAAGCCGGGGCTTCAAGGCTCGGTACAAGTTCGGGGGTCAATATAATAGAAGGGAATAATAATTAAGCATCTTTTAATAGAGCGGAAAAGTCGATAGTAACGGGTTTTTCCAAATCGGCGAGCTTTTTGGCTTTTTCTGCTTCCTTCTTTAAGTTATTAATTTTAATATTTTTTTTCATTGCGAAATACAGAATAATAACACCCAGAGCAATATATTTAAGTTCGGATATTACTTTTTTTGTTCTGGCTAATGTTATTTCATCTTTACTGAATGAACCGGAAGAATTTTCTTTTTCATATTGTTCCAGAACGGATTTTTTAAAAGAAACATAATTATATTTGTTGATAATAGGATTTAATTGAACATTCATGATAGTATTCCTATAATTTTTGTTTAAGAACTTCGAGTCCTGAATTTTCAATATCAGGGGTATCTACTTCAAACAAATGGATACGCCCCGGGCCGAGATCGACATTAAACTTACCTTCATCAGCCTGAATAGTTGAATCTTCGCCATAAGAATTAAATAAATTAGTAAGCTGTTGATTTTGATTTAAGCCGGGAATAAATACATTACCGCTTTGAACGGCATTGACATCTCTGTTTGCGATGACAACCAATGTTTTTCCGTTATAATGTCTTGCAAAAGCTATGATTTGATCATCTTTATTATTTGTTTTTAAAGGAATGAAAGAGCCTTTTGTTAAGATATCATGATATTTAGGATTGCTTCTGATATCCAGAGTATTTTTCATAAAATCGCCGATTTCGGGATGTTTTCCTATTAAAGGTCTTGAGTAATTAAATATATCGGGTCTGCCATGGTGAACGGTGCATTCATCGGAATCGGTATCGGATTCTTGATCGTGTTCATTTTCAAAATCATAAATATAGTCATCACCGGTCTGGTATCCGTCAAAATAATAAGGATTTAACATCGGAAGAGTTGCTTGAAGTCCTGAAACAAGGTTAGAATAGGTGACTCCGCCATGATTCATAATTGAAATATCATCATGAGTACCGAAAGAACCTATTAAAGATTTGCCCGCATCAAGTTTATCGGACATTTCTATATTTTCTCTTACATAATTAACTAAGTCTTCTGCCTTAAGCCATTCGTGGAAATTATGGTATTGACCGTAGAAGCTGTCAAAACCTGCTCTTAAGGAATCTTCAGGGCGGTCATAGTTCATATTAAGTTGGGGAGAAGCATCTTCATAAGTGTAGCTTTCGGCTAACCAAGCGAATTCGGGGTCTTTTTCTCTTGAATATTTTACCAAAATATCCCAAAATTCGGTCGGTTTTGTCCTCGCAACATCGCTTCTTATACCGTCAACGCCCAAATCCAAACACATATCAACAAAATCTTTGTGATATTGCAATAAATCAGGATTTAATTCACGTTTAGACTCATCTTTCCAAGGATTAAACATTCTGATATCAGCCCAACCTCCGGGAGTTTTGGGGGTTCCATCCTTGTCAAATGCCATTAACTCGGGTCTTTCCAAAAATAAATCGTAAGAAGCACAGCTGGGTAAATCAAGCATTACGCTGATACCACGTTTATGACATTCATTAATGAAATTTTTAAATTCTTCTTTAACGGTTCTGGGGTCATTAGGATCATCTAAAGCGGGATCTATTTTTAATAAATCAGCCGGTGCATAAACCGAACCTGCCGTTCCTATTGCATTTTTCTTTCCGGGAGGATTTACTGGCAATACATGCAATGTGTTAATCCCGAGATTTTTCATTTCATCGAGCCTTTCTATTGCATTATTAAAATTGCCTCTTATATCACCTTTTCTTAAAAGCTGATTTCCCGTATTATCTTTAGCTCCAAGACTTCTTATAATAACACCCATTATTTTGGCATCATTATTTTGAAATTTGGTTCTCAGATTATTTTTATATTCAACGTTCGGATTTTCTTTAATATTAACACTTGGAACGGCAATTAAAGCTCTGTTTTGCAGGAACTGTTCAAGTATATTGGAACCTAAAGTTTGAACCTGAACGGTTTGAGCAGTTTGTGGAACTTGATAATTCATTGCAGGATTGACCGTAGAAACTGTTTGTGTTTGCTGCGGAAGAACATTATTCATCATTTTGTTAATATAATTAGCCATCTTTTCTGCTTTCCATTTCAACCTGTTTTTCCGTTTCGCCTTTACGTCCTATCATAAGACCTGCAACTAACGTTACGGCGGTCAATACAGCCATTGCACCTCCAAAAATATGCAGCCATTTCTTGGAGTTATACATTTTCTTTGCCATATCTTGAACCAAATCTTTGGTTTCCTGTCCTATTATGTTATTTCTTTCAATACCGTTTGAGATTTTTCCTGCATTGTCTATCGGAGAATGAACACGTCTTGATAAATTTGCTGTCATACCATTTTGCCAATTTGCCACTTTTGTTTTGAACTCACCCAGATATTCATTGAAATTTTTCATAAACGCATTAGATTTTTCATTACCCAATGTCCTTGTTAATGATTCTTTTATTCCTGATGATTTTTCACCAAATAAGACATCCATAACGGCTTTATATTCAATGTCCGACAATTCTGCCAATTTTTCGGTATGAGTATTGGCATTACCTGTTAAAAGAATTCGTTTGCAAGCTTCTTCCAATTTTTGTAGTGTTGCGGAATCACATCCTGCACCGTTGTTTATCATTGCTTGTTCGAGTTGATTTTTCAATAAATTCATTCCGGTATCGGTTTTTTGTGCGGCTCTGTTGAATATATCAAAATTTTGAAGAACTCTGTAGAATGAAGATTTTGCACCGAGACCGTTTCTTTTAGCTTCGGAATTAACAAAGTTTTTCATTGTTCCTGCTTCATTTTCGGCTCCCGATGAAATTTTTTCGGCAATAATTTTAAATCCGTTCTTTCTCATGTTTTCACTTGCACCGGAATATATTTCGCCTGATTTTGATTTTACTGTTTCTATAAATTGTTTTCCCGTAACTTGTTCATATTTGTCCGTTAACTGGGCTAAGTTTCTAACTGCTCTGTCATATTGTTCGGGATTTTTTGCAACAGCTTCCAATCTTTCCGTGAAAATATTGATATTACCGTTTGCAATAGCTCTTAATTCTTTCATATTAAAGCCAAGTGACTTCATCAAGCTGTTTCCGAATCTGTCATATTGTTTTGCAACGAAGCTGCCTGATTTATTTCCTACTCTTGAGTTGATAAAGCGGTTAAGAGCATTTTCACCCTTAGAAAATTCGGCAACACCCTCATATAATTTTTTCACTGATTTTGATACTTCCGACAATGCGGGAGAATTTTCAGACTGATAATTATTTAACTGTTTTATAATAGTTTCTCTTAACTTCTTTTGCTTATTTCCGGGTTTTGTATGAACAACTCCCGAAACTATTTTTGCTATATGGTCAAAAGAGCCTTCGCTTATACTTTGATTAAGTGCCTCTGCTGCTTCGGGCGACATAGATTCAAATACATTCTCAGGTACTATTCCCTTTAATGCGTTTTTAACAAAGTTTAAATCTACAGAAGAAGATTTTTCTCTTAACAATTTTAATTCTTCGACAACGGCATCACCTAACTGGTCAAAAGAAGAATTAGCCGTTATTCTGTTTCTCAATTGTTTTATTAAACTATCATCTAAAGCTCTGTTTGCATTTTTTTCAATAAATCTTGCGAATGATCTGTCGGCAAATTTTTGTTTGATTTTTCCGAAAAATCCCTGATAATTACCCGAATTAAGTGCTCTTTCGGAAGTTAACATATCCAAATTTTCAATTGCGGCACCTATTGGTTTTTCTAACACATTACAACCCAAAGCGCTCATTAACGGAGAAGCAAACCCTGCGGTCATCATCCACAATGTATTTCCTTGTAATGCGACTTTTTGCGCTCTTTGTTTTGTAAAATTATCTCTGTCGGGAATATCTTTGCTTACTTTAAGTTTATCTCCCAATTTTTCCAAATCTTCTTTTGTATACAAATCCGTCAAAACATATTGCGGATCTTGATATAACATTTTTTTACGACCCTGAGTATCAATATATTTTTGGTGAATATCGACACCCGTTCTTGCTTTTAATGGAGCTTGTATTGCAATTTTGGGCCACAAGGACATTGCTGCAAAAAAGGTTCCGAAACCTGCAAATTCCATTGCTTTGCTGAGTTTTAAAGGATTTTTAACAAATAAATACGAGGCTAATCCTAAAGAACCCAATTTCATAGCCAAATCATTTATTCTTCCGAGTTCATGGTCGTTAGCTTCACCTTTTGCAGCTTTACCTATGCTGACTACATCCTTTTTAAGGTCTTTTACGTATTCTATCGGAGATCCTATAATTCTTGAAGGTAACAATTTTCCCTTATATTCCAAAGGTTTTACCTTGCCTTCCGTATCTATGGTATATGCAGGCATATTATTTCCGCTATTCGGATATATTGATTTATTTGATACTATTGAGTTTAATACATTTGCCATATCAGCATACTACCTTATTTTTGTTTTCGTCTATTATAGAAGCGGACGCTTGAATTTTATTGCCCTTATATTTATTAAAGTCAAATAAAGTTGAAAAATTTCCTAATAATGTCATACAAATTGCAGAACTTAACAAAATTTTTCCCGCAATACCCGTAGATTTGTTATGTCCTTTAACAAATTCTTTTGTACTTTTTGCGAAAGTTTTTGCAAAATCTTTAACAAAATTGTCATTCTTTGCAATAATATTTCCTGCTTCTTTTGCTTTTTTAGCATTTATTAGTGAATTTTTAAAATTAAAAAATCTTTTAGACGGATTTATGACGAAATTTTCCCACGGCTTTTGAGAAGCAATACCTACACCTGTTGCTGCCCATAAATATGAACTTAATGTAGAGAATAATCTAGTTTTTATGACTTTTTCTTTAATAACGGGTTTAACTTTTTGATCGGCATGTTCCAAATCTTCGTTGTTAAAACCCATTTTCTTTCCGACTTTTAAATAATAATCGTTTCTGTTTTCACCGAAATCCTTGTTGTTGTAGAATAAATCCCAGCGTGGGAAATCAACACTTTCGTATGCCTTATGATATTCATACGAAACTAAATCATCTTTATTTCTTTTTTCGGGTAATTCGTTAATAACCTTTTTGTACGGTAAATTAACATCTATGCCGTATTTTAAATTTACGGGAGTTTCGATTAATTTCTTTGAAAGAGTTTTTGCTACTCCGTAGAACAAAACTCCAAGTCCCATCTTTTTGCCTATTTTAGAAGCATTTACGGCAGATTGCGTATCAAAGAAAGCACTTGCGGCATTGAATACGGCTATCATTGCTCCGCTTCCTATCAAATACGGAACCATCCCCATTGTTAAAAACTCGTAGAAGTTTGAATTTTTACTTCCTTCCAAACCTTTTATCGGATATGTGGTAAAGGCATTTTTCAGTTTATTTGCCTGAATCTTTAATCCCAATGTAACAGGGTGATTTTTTCTTGCTTTATATAAAAGCTCATCCTTATTTTCACAGGCTCCTTTTTTATCTTCTTTCTTTTTAAAAGATAACGGCGCACTATTGTTAATTCTGCTTTGAACTCCTGCTATATAGACCATTTTTCCTCACAGATACATACCCATGCATTTAAACATGCTAAAACAATATTATTGCTATATTACAGATATTAAAAATAAAAAATTTACATAAGTTAACATAATAAAAATATTAATTTATAGAAACATTCTTCTTGCTAAAAATATAGTATAATTATACAATGTTTGTGTAGATAAAAATTAGTAATTAAACAATTTTAATTCCTATCGCAAATTATTTACAAGCATTACAAACTAAGGAGAAGACAACATGTACGAAGATGAAAAGCTTATTTGCGAAGATTGCGGAAGTGAATTTGTGTTTACGGCAGGTGAACAAGAATTTTACGCAGCAAGAGGACTTGTTAATAAGCCAAAACGCTGCCCCGAATGCAGAAAAAACAGAAGACAAAAGAACAGAAGAAAACTTTATGAAGTAACTTGTTCTAAATGCGGCTGTCAAACAAAAGTACCTTTTAAACCAATCGAAGGTAAAGAAGTGTACTGCAAAGACTGTTATGCAGCTATTAAAGAAGCTCAACAATAATTTAAATAATTACTTTATAAAAAAGAAAGAGGCAAAATCTGCCTCTTTCTTTTTCTATGTCGTTAAAATTTTAATTAGTTATCAAAAATTTTGTGAGTGGCGTATTGAAAAGGTTACAATATGCACAAGCGTAATGTTGCGACACCAGATTAAATTAATCAGTTATCAAAAATTTTGTGATTGCTCTTACATGCTTTTAAAAATATTACTAAGCAATTGCACTGTAAGAACATCCGCCTGAAAAACCGCCCGAAGAACCGCCGCAAGCTACGCTTCCTGCTGTTTCTCCACCTTGAAATGCACTTCCTGATGAAGTTGATGCTCCGTTTCTTGCTACGCTTCCTGCCGTTTCTCCGCCCTTAGAGGTGGAAAATACTGTAGTATATCCTGCCATATTTGCTACATTAAATACCGGAATATATGTTCCATTTCCCATCTTTTTACCCTCTGTTTATTTTCTCTATCTACATTTATATAAAAACTTTATTTTTTCCCCGATTTCAATTTTTTTTATTTTCGTTACATTTCTTAATTTAAAGTTTTTTATACTGTCTTTATTGATTTTTATTTATCTAATATAATATTTTTGAACATACAATTTTCGGAGAAATAATGAAAACATTTAAAGCAGGCATGATAGGGTTAGGGACAGTTGGAGTCGGTGTTTACAAGCTTTTGCAGTCATTCAATAAAATAAAAATCGAGAATATAGCCGTTAAAAATATTAATAAAAAGAGGGATATTGAAAATTTCAATACAAATCTTTTAACGGATAATCCTTTTGATATAGTAAATAATCCCGATATAGACATTGTAATAGAGGTAGCGGGAGGTATAAGTCCTGCTTTTGAAATTCTTTCAGCTGCTATAAAAAATAAGAAACATATAGTAACGGCGAATAAAGAACTTCTTGCTAAACGTGGAAGCGAGCTTTTCGGATTAGCTAAAGAAAATAACGTAACAATATTATATGAAGCTGCGGTAGCAGGTGGTATTCCTATAATAATGCCTATAAAAACAACATTATGCGCTAATAAAATTAATAAAATAGCGGCCATTCTTAACGGAACAACAAATTATATACTCACAAAAATGGCGGAAAAAGAGCTTTCTTACGAAACGGCTTTAAAGCAGGCTCAGGATTTAGGCTATGCGGAAACCGATCCGACGGGAGATGTTGAAGGCTTTGATGCCGCTTATAAAATAGCTATTCTTTCAACAATATCTTTTAATAAAAAAATAGATATTAATAAAATTTACACAGAAGGAATAACGAATATAAAACCTCAGGATATAAAAGCAGCAAAGGAACTGGGATATACAATCAAACTTATAGCAATGGGGCAGTTGTTAGACGACGGAAGAGTAGATGTAAGGGTTCATCCTATGCTTGTTGCAAAAAAACATTTGCTCGCAAAAGTTAAAAATGCAACAAATTCAATAATGATATCAGGATATCCTGTCGGAGATTTAGTTTTAACAGGTGCAGGTGCAGGTGCGGAACCCACCTCAAGTTCTGTTGTCGGGGATTTATTAACATTAACTTCGGAACTGGAAATTTCAGATTATCCGCTTCCGCTTACTAAATGTAAACACGATGAAAATGCAGTCCAAATTGATATAGGTGATACTTATAATGAATATTATATATCAATTCAAGCGAGCAATAACCCGGGTGTTATCGGAATTATAGGAACCATTTGCGGTAAAAATAATATTAATATTTCTACTATTATGCAAAAAGGTATTGATGAAGATAATACGGCAGAAATTGTTGTTATTACCGAAAAAAGTAAAGAATCAGATGTTAAAAATGCACTTGAAAATCTTTTAAAATCAGACAGCATTAACAAAATAAACAGTCTTTTAAGAGTCATGAATTAGGAGAAAAAAATGGAAAGAAATCATTATCAAGGTTTAATAAATAAATATCGTGAATATTTACCCGTAAACGATAAAACCCCCGTAATAACCTTAAACGAAGGGAATACTCCATTAATAAGGGCAGATAAATTGGCAAAAAAAATAGGACTTAAAGGCGAAGTATACTTAAAATATGAAGGTGCCAATCCTACGGGCAGCTTTAAAGACAGAGGCATGACAATGGCTGTTACAAAAGCTGTTGAAGAAGGTTCAAAGGCGATAATATGTGCTTCTACGGGAAATACAAGCGCAGCGGCTGCGGCTTACGGTGCTAAAGCGGGTGTCAGAGTTTTTGTTTTGATTCCTGACGGTTATATTGCACTTGGTAAGCTCTCGCAGGCAATGATGTACGGTGCTGAAATTATTGCAATTCAAGGTAATTTTGATGAAGCACTTGAGATGGTTATTAAAATTTCGGAAAACTCGCCCATTACACTTGTCAATTCGGTCAATCCATACAGAATTGAAGGACAGAAAACAGGTGCGTTTGAAATTATAGAAGCACTTGGAGATGCGCCTGATTACCATTTTATTCCGGTTGGAAATGCGGGTAATATAACTGCATATTTTAAGGGTTATGAACAGTTTTATGAGCTGAAGAAATCAACTCATCTGCCGAAAATGATGGGATATGAAGCTCAAGGAGCAGCTGCGATAGTAAGAGGAGAAAGAATTCTTCACCCTGAAACTATTGCTACGGCAATCAGAATA
>CANQLK010000001.1 GCA_947624665.1 Candidatus Gastranaerophilales bacterium | reverse complement strand
AGCGAGTTTGCGAGTCTTTGCTGAAATTTAGATTTTCTTTATTCGCAATTCGAAGCTGACGTAATTAAATTATTTTTAATATTAAATAAAAAGAGGAATTAAAAAATAAATATTTCACAATTCCTCTATTTTATTCAATTAAATTTATAAAAAATTATTTATCATCTAATGCGGCAACGCCGGGAAGAATTTTTCCTTCGATAAATTCTAATGAAGCACCTCCGCCTGTTGATACATGAGTAAAATCTTCCGCCTTAAAGAATTTTTTAGCAGCACTTACGCTGTCACCACCACCGATAACTGAAACAGCACCATTTTTTGTTGCTTCTACAATTGCTTGAAGTACTGCTTTTGTGCCTTCAGCAAATTTCGGATTTTCAAATGCACCAACCGGCCCGTTCATCAATATTGTTTTACTTGATTTTAGAACTTCCGCAAATGCTTTTCTTGATTCTAAACCTGCATCTACACCTTCAAATCCTTCAGGTATTTCATTGATTTTAACAAATTTGTTTTCACCGTTTCCTGAAAAATCATTTGTAACTAAAACATCGGTTGCCATTACAAGTTTAACACCTTTTTCTTTAGCTTTCTTTTCGATAGCCTTAGCAACTTCCAACTGATCATCTTCACAAATAGAGCTTCCTATTTTACCGCCGTTAGCTTTTACAAACGTATAAGCCATACCGCCGCCGATTATCATATTGTCAACTTTATCCAATAAGTTTTCCAATACTCCTATTTTTGAAGAAACTTTTGCTCCGCCTACTACTGCCGTAAACGGTCTAGTCGGATTATCAAGTGCCTGTGATAAACATCTTAATTCTTTTTCCATTAATAAACCCGAAACCGCAGGTTTTAATACTTTTGCCAATTTTGCAGTTGATGTATGATTTCTATGTGCTGCTCCGAATGCATCATTTACATAAAAATCGCCCAATTGTTTAAGCTCATTCGCAAATGTCATATCATCATCTTTTGCTTCTTCTGCTTTATAATATCTTATATTTTCAAGTAATGCTACTTGTCCGTCTTTTAATTGTTCAACCATTGATTTTGCACTTTTTACATCAGGTATAAACATTACTTCTTCACCTAAAACTTTAGATAAATATTTTGCAACTGGTGCTAAGCTGAATTCAGGATTAACTTCACCTTTTGGTCTGCCTAAATGTGCCATTAATATTATTTTTGCACCATTCTCTTTTAAAAGTTTTAATGTAGGCATTATTGCCTGTATTCTCGTATCATCAGATACATTCTTATTTTCATCTAAAGGAACATTAATATCTACCCTTACGAGAGCTCTTTTTCCTTTAATATCATGTAAATCTTTAACAGATTTTTTCATCTTAATCTCTCCTTTTTTATATTACTATCGTACCTTGATTTTCAATTTCAAAAGTTCTGATATCACAATCAACATTCAATGCATTAAAAATCTCTTTTACATCATTTTTGATTTTTTCAAAAGAATCATCCACAGAAATAACCAAAATAGAAGGACCTGCACCCGAAATAACACATCCTAAAATACCTTCTTTATTTTCCAGTAACTCGGATAATTCACTAAATCCGTTTATTAATTTTCTTCTGTAAGGCTGATGCAGTTTATCTTTTAATGATTTTTTTAATAATTCAGAATCTTTTTTATAAACGGCATCAATCAACATGGCACATTTTCTTATATTAAAAGCTGCATCAGAAATACTAATATTTTCAGGTAATACTGAACGTGCTATTAAAGTATCAAGCTCATAATCAGGAATTATAAGAGTTAATTTCCAATTTTCGGGCCAATCAATTTTTGAAAAAGCAACACTGCCGTCATCTTCCAAAGAAGATAAACAAAACCCGCCAAACAAAGCAGGAGTGACATTATCAGGATGACCTTCAACCTCGGACGCTATTGAAAGCAACACATTATTATCGGCAGGTCTACCTAACAACTCGTTTGCTGCTACAAGTCCTCCTACTATTACTGATGCACTGCTTCCTAATCCCCTTGTTACGGGTATGTTTGTTCTTATTGTTATTTTTATATCACTGACACTTTGACCTATATAACTGTATAAAAGTTCTATTGCTTTATATGCTAAATTATTCTCATCTTTTGGTATTGATAAAATATCATAAGTATTTGAATCATCCAAAATATTAATTTCAAGACCGCTTCCCGGCATAACTGTTTCTTCAACCGTAATTTCATTATAAACAGGAAGAGCCAAACCTAAACAATCAAATCCCGGGCCTAAATTAGCTGTTGTTGCAGGAACTTTTACCGTTACTTTCATAATTGACCTATCTTATCTGTATCGGCATTATAAGACATATATAATTTTCTTCACTGTCAGGTTTAAATAATGTTGCCGATAAACTTCCGTTTAATCCTATTTTTACATTTTTTGCTTCCATTGTTCTTATGGAATCCAATACATATTTATAATTAAAAGCTATAGCAAGGTCATCTCCGTCATAATTGCAATCAATAACATCTTCAGAAGTTCCCGAATTCGGTGTTTCTGCTTTTAATACCAATTTATTATTACTGAACAGAAATTTTACAATACTCGTTCTGTCATTTACCATTGTTGAAACTCTGTCTAGTGCAAGTATTAAATCATCTCTTGATATTGTAGAATTATTTGCCGTAGTTTTTGGTATCAACTGTTCATACGGAGGATATTCACCTTCTATTAACCTTGAATTTATTGCAAATCCTAAGGTTTTTATTGTTAACTTTGACTTACTTACTATTAAAATAACTTTTTCTTCAGAAGAAAAAGAACAAATCCTCACAAATTCATTTAAAGTTTTAGAAGGAATAACAATTTTAGCGGTTTTAGAATCTTTATTTTTAATAGCTTCAATAATTCTTGTTAACCTGTTACCGTCGGTTGCAGCCATTTCAAGTTTATTATCTTTTATTAAACAAAATACACCCGAAATAACATTTCTGTTTTCATAATTAGCAGCTGCATAAACCGTATTTTTTATTGATTTCAATAAAGGTTCGGTTTCAATTTCTATCTCGGTTCCGTCTTGTATTTCATCATCGCTTTTCGGAAATTCCTGAGCAGAAATTCCTATCAGTTCAAATTTAGAGTTTCCGCATACTATATTTACAATATTTGTATCTTCATTTAATGCAAATTCAACGGGTTTATCAGGTAATTTTGCTGCTATTTCCAAAAGTTTCTTTGCAGGAAGTGTTATTGCACCTTCTTTTTTAACTGCTACCGTTGTTTTTGCTTTTACGGATATTTCCAAATCCGTTGCACTTAAGTTTAGAGTATTTTCTTTTGCTTCAAATAATACATTTGATAGTACAGGCTGTACATTTCCTCTTTGAGCTGTTACTTTTTCAACTATTTTTAATTTATTTAATAAAGAATCTTTATCTATTGTAAAAAGCATATTTATCCTCTATTTTTTGTGCACTCCTTTATTATATAAGAAAAATAAAATTTTGATTAAAAAATTTTATTTAATTGATTTTCTCTTTCTTTATTATTTATTATTTATATATAATAATTTATTTTTAATAGTAGTAATAAGTAATTTTTTTATTGTAGAAAACTATCTGATTATCTTATATTCATTAGACTTTTAGTCTGTTTAAAAACCTGTATAAAACTGTATAAAAATATGTATAAATTTGTTTAAAAAGAAATTTGTATTTAGAAATTGAAAAAGTTATTGATATAATAATTCAAATTTTAAACAAGATTTGAAATAGTTTTCTACAAGTTTTATACAGGTTTAAAAAAAATAAATTGTAAATTTTTAATACAAAAAAGGCATGAAACCATGCCTTTTTATTTGCTTTTTACGTTTTTTTCATCTTTGTATAAAATAATTTTTAATAATAAATATGTTCAAAACTTAATTAATAAATTTATAAATATTGAATTTTATATAGTTTTTTATTTTAATATTATTGTTTTGGAATATGCACGTGAAATTAAAAAATAAAAAAATAAATAAGCTAAACTTTTTATATAATGCATTTATTTCTAACAGATATCCAATATCATTAACTCATTTTATAACAGAAAGATGTAATGCAAGATGTCCTCATTGTTTCGTTGATTTTAAAACAAAAAAAGACGAACTTATATTGGAAAATATTGAAAAAATTGCATCAACATCCGGAAATTGTTTAAAAAATGTTGCTTTAACGGGTGGTGAACCTTTCTTAAGAGATGATATTTTTGAAATAGCTTATATATGGTATAAAAATTCTACGACTGATTCTATTGTTATTCCAACTAATGGAAGTATGCCTGATAAAATAGAAAATTTTTTAAAATCCGCTTCCAAATATAATTTACCTCTTTTTTTCTTTTTTTCTTATGATTTTATAGGTGAAAAACATTCTGATTATAGAGGTATTAAAGACTTACACAATAAAGTATTTGAATCATATAAAATTGTGAAAAGCTACGGAAATAAATTTAATGCAACTTTTCAAATAACGTTAAGTCCTTCCAATTATGAAAGCGCATTTGAAACTTACGAATATATAAGAGATATTTTGCAAGTTAAAAATATTAACTGCCCGTTAATAAGAGGAGATAATGCCAAATTTTTAAATGAAAATCTAAAAAATAATTTGATTAAAACTTATGAAAAAATACAAAAACAAATAAATTTAGACTATAATAAAGGAATTTTCAATGAATATAAAAATAATTCATTAACAAAAATAGCTCTAAATGTTAAAAATAAAATACTTTGGAAATATGTATTAGAAACTTTTGCTAATAATAAATATATTTCACCTTGTAAGGCAGGAAGCTTAACGGGTATTATATATAGCAACGGTGACGTTTTTCCTTGCGAGTTATTAAATCAAAAAATGGGTAATTTAAGTGATTTTGATTTTAACTTTTTAAATCTATGGAAATCTTTAAACGCTTTAAATGTTAAAAAAAATATATCAAAATCTAAATGTTTTTGTACTTATGAATGCAGCTGGTTTTTAAATATTTTTTCATATTATAGATATTATCCTGAAATATTTTATTATATAATGAAAAATATATTTAAAAAGTAAAAAATATGGAATTGTTTGAAAATTTAGTTTCTATAATTATTCCGTCAAGAAATATTGATTTTATTTTATGTAAAACTATTAATGAAATAAGGAAGTTATATAAAATAGTTGAAATAATATTAATTCTTGATGAAATTAATGAATATCCGGATTTTAAAAATGATAAAAATATAAAAATTATAAAATCCGTAAATAGAAATATGTCTGCAAAAAGAAATTTAGGTGTAAAAAATTCTAATTCAAAATATATAGCCTTCTTAGATTCAGATTCTTATCCGAATGAAAATTGGATGGAGATTGCCATAAATTTTCTTGAAAATAATAAAGATTATGATGCTGTTACAGGTTGTCAATTTAATTGGCAAAGCGATGATTATAAACAAAGATGTTTAAGACTTTTAAGATTTAACAGATTTTTAGCTTTTAAAGAATGGATAAAAATTATTGATATTAAAACTAAAGAACAAGATTGTTATGAATTTATTACTTCTAATCTGTTTATAAAAAGGCAAACCTATGAAAGTTTAGGTGGTATGGATGAAAATATTTATTTGGCTGAAGATAATGAATTTTCTTACAGAATGAAAAAAAACGGATGTAAAATTAGATTTATTCCCGCTTTTTCAGTTTTCCACCGTGAAAATAAACTTTTTCCTTATTTAAGGAAAATTTATAGTATCGGATATTATTATTCATATAATTTATTCAAAATAAAAAATATAAATTTTATACATTTATTAATTGAAGTTATACCTGTTATTTTGATTTTTTCTTTAATAGCTTTATATTTTGTATTTTATAAAACAGGAGTTAATCCAAATATTACTTTTATACTTCCATTAATTGGATTTTTGATTATTTTTTATGAATCTTTTCTGATTACTAAAAATTTTGAAACAAAAAAATATAAAACAAATAAACTTAAAGTATTTTTATTTACTTATTTAGCTTTTGTATTATTTGCATTTGTATATACAATAAGTTATTTTCTGGGTTTAATTCATTTTCCGTCTAAAAAAGCTGAAGAATTATATAAACATTATTAAATTAGTTTGTAAAATCATTAGACTTTTTATCATGCAAGAATTTTGCGAGCTTGTACTGCTCAAAACTTAATGCAAAATTGTATAAAGCATTCAATAAAATTCTGCCCGTTTCGCTTTTTGCTATTATTAAAGTTTTATTATTATTGTTTTTTAGAAAATATAATTCTGTCTTTAATATAATATCAACTTTATTTAATGAAGGCTTTTGCAACCGCTCCATTATCCATTTATTTAACAATAATACCGAGCTTTTATCTTCATTCTCTCGTAAATATTTTGAAAATTCTTTTAGTATCATATATAAATTATATCAAAATTTTTCAGATTACTTTTAGCATAATTAAAAGGATTGTTTTATAATTATTAAAACGAGGTGAATATGTCAATTAAAGTTAGTGTTGTTTTAGCTGTTTATAATGTTGAAAAATATATAAGAAAAACATTAGATTCTGTAGTAAATCAAACATTAAGGGATATAGAAATAATAGTAGTAGATAATAAATCTACGGATAGAACTCTTGAAATAGTTCAAGAATATGCAAATAAAGATGATAGGTTTGTAATATACAAAAATTCTTCAAATCTAAAACAAGGAATTGCAAGAAATTTCGGCGTTCAAATGGCAAGAGGAGAATATATTTTCTTTATAGACGGCGATGATTATATGGAGCTTAATGCTGTCGAAAAATTATATAATAAAATAGTTCAAACAGGTGCTGATATTACCTTGTGTACTTGGAATCAGTTTGATGATAAAACCGGAAAAATTGACAAAAAACATGTTTATGCCAAATTAAAGCAAATTCCTGTTGAATTTGATAATAAGACATTCAGTTGGAGAGATATTAAATATAGTGTATTTTGGCAGACAAGTGTGCCTTGGGATAAAATGTATAAAAGAAGTTTTCTTATAAACAAAAATGTTAAATTCCCTGGTGGTATTTATTTTGAAGATAATGTTTTTGTTTATGATGCTCTTTTTAAGGCTGAAAAAATGTCCGTTCTCAGAGAAGATTTAATTTATTACAGATATAACAGAAAAAATGCCGTTACCAATTCCAGAAATTATCTTTTCTTTGATTATTTTAAAATATTTAATCTGATTGGTGATAATCTTAAAAAAATTGATTTATTTGACGAAATGAAATATTTTTATTGGGATTATAAAGTAATAACTTTATACTGGTGGTTTATGAAAGTCAGATTGCCGTATAAAAGAAAATTTTTTAATATGATGAAACATGATTTTAAAAATCTGGGTATGTGCGAGGAAGATAAAGAATTTGTTAGAAACAGAACACTTTTTCTTATTGACAGATTTACAAATATGTCATTTTTAAGATATTATCCTATAAATTTCTTTTTCGATAAAATCTATAGAGTTGAAAAAGGCGTAAAAAATTATACAAAAATATATTTTTCAACCTTTGAAAAATGGTATGATTATAAAAAAACAAAATAGGGTTGGATAGTTATAAATTAAATTATTTTTTATTCGAAAAGAAAAAAAATAAAAAAAGAGGAATTGGAGAACATATACGGAGCTTCGTAATTTTACTTAATGAAACAACGTCAAGGCTTCGTCTGTTTGAACCGATGAAATCGGGAGTTACGAAGCCTTAGGTTGAATTTAGTAAAATAGAAGCGTAGTATCCGTTATCCAATTTCTCTTTTTTATTTAATATTAAAAAAATAATTTAATTACGTCAGCTTCGAATTGCGAATAAAGAAAATCTAAATTTCAGCAAAGACTCGCAAACTCGCTTTGCTTCTTTTAAAATCTCACACGCTTCGCCATCGGCTCAGCGGTTCGCTTTGCGTTGCTCCGCTCAAACAGTGCTCGTCTTGCTGTTTCTTCAATAAGATTTTCTATTATTCTCCATTAGAGCTGACTTAAATTAAAATTATTTTTTTATTCTTTAATAATTTTTAATTTTAAAAAAAGGAATATTTAGCAAAAGCAAGTGCCTTATTTTAAGGCACTTGCTTCTTTAAACAAAATAATTACAAACTTAAATCCGCAGATTTAGAACTGATTTTAGTTAAAGCTTTTTGAATAAAATCATCAAGTGAAGTACATCCTGCCTCGCCGATACCTCTAATTCTTACTGATACTTGATTATTTTCTATTTCTTTATCTCCCATAACAAGTACATAAGGAATTTTCTTATCCTGCAAAGCTTCACGGATTTTATAATTCATACTTTCATTTCTGTCGTCAAGATTTACCCTAATACCTGCTGCAAACAGTTTATCATAAACCTGTTTAGCATAATCGTTGTGACGTTCCGAAATAGGAACAACACAAACCTGAGTCGGAGCAAGCCATATTGGGAAAGCGCCCGCATAATGTTCAATTAAAATGCCGTGAAATCTTTCCATTGAACCGAAAATAACCCTATGAAGCATAACAGGAGTTTTCATTTGACCGTCTTTATCCTGATATTTTATTTCAAATCTTTCAGGTAGGTTAAAATCAAGTTGGATAGTAGCACACTGCCAAGTTCTGCCTATTGCATCCTTTACTTTAAAATCGATTTTAGGCCCGTAGAATGCACCGTCGCCTTCATTTATTTCATATTGCATACCACGCTTGTCCATAGCTTCTTTTAAACCTGCTTCTGCCAATTCCCAATTTTTAAGGTCGCCGACATAGCTTTCGGGGCGGGTTGAAAGTTCTACTTCAAAACTCATATTAAATATTTTCATTGTATCCGCTACAAAATCAATAATAGCGTTAATTTCATCAACAAGTTGCTCCGGTGTGCAGAAAATATGCGCATCATCCTGAGTAAAACCTTGTACACGTGTTAAACCTGATAGTGCACCTGATTTTTCACGTCTGTATACGGTTCCAAGTTCTGCCATTCTTAACGGTAATGAGCGGTATGAATGTCTGTTTGCCTGATATATCATTATATGGAACGGACAGTTCATCGGTTTAACTATATATTGTTCATCTTCTTCGCTGTCTTTTTGTATAAAGAACATATTTTCTCTATAGTGGTCAATGTGCCCCGATAATTCCCATAATTTTGATTTTGCGATTTGAGGAGAATGTACAATTACATAACCTCTTTTTCTATGTTCCGATCTCCAGTAATTTTCAATTTCTTCTCTGACAACGGCTAAATTCGGATGCCAAAGAACAAGCCCGCCTCCGATTTCTTCTCTTACACTGAATAAATCAAGCTGACTTCCCAGTTTTCTATGGTCACGCTTTTGTGCTTCTTCCAGAAAATTTAAATATTTTTCCAAATCTTCTTTATTCCAAAATGCCGTTGCATATATTCTTTGAAGCATTTTGTTTTTCTCACTGCCTCTCCAGTATGCACCTGCAACTTTCAGTAATTTTATTGCATTACCTTTAATAAATGTGGTGTTTGGAACGTGAGGCCCTGAGCATAAGTCATTAAATAAAACATTTCCGTCTTTATCTTTTGTTAAATATAAAGTAGGATTGTCATTTCTATGTTCTTCCAATAATTCCGCTTTATATATTTCACCTTGAGCTTTAAATTCATCTATTTGTTTTTGTACGTCAGGAATTTGATATTTTTCAAAAGTAAGATTATGTTTAAGAATATTTTTCATCTCGGCTTCGATGTTAGCCAAGTCTTCTTCGGTAAAGGAGTGTCCTTCCAAATCAAAATCATAATAAAATCCGTTGTCTATGGCAGGACCTATGGCAAGCTTTGCCGTCGGAAACAATTTTTGTACAGCCTGTGCCATTATATGAGAAGCCGAGTGCCTTAATATATGCAAAGTTTCGTTATTCTTTTCCATTTTTTACAACTCCCTTGTAGTGTTTATTTAATTTATATCACTCACATAATATTATATCAATCTCAAAAAATCTGTTCCATGGAAACAAATATTTTATTTTGGGATTTTTTAATCCGAATTTATTAAAAATAATTTGCTCAAACTTTCTCATTTCTTCATTAATTCTACCATTTGTCAGATTTTGAAAATCATTTCTGATTAAACTGCGAACATTAGCCTGATATGCCCAATCATCAAGGAAACGAACGGTTTGAAGTTTTTTAAATGCCGAGTTATCGGGTTTTACGGATTTAAAATAAGTTAAAGCAGCACTAAGTCCTCCGCCTAAAGAATTTCCCGTAGTATTCCAAGCACTGTATCCGTAAAAACTCTTAAAATCCTGTTTTAAAACAGCTTTTGCAAAATTGTTATCCGCTCCGTTTGCATTTAAAATGTCAACAGCAAAAAAAGGCTTATCGGTAAGTTTTAAATCCCCTTTATATAAAGGTTCTTCAACTCCCATGACAAGTTCACCCTGTTCATTTTTAAAATTATTAACAAGCATAATTAAATCACAGTCACTTTCCGTTGATACGATACCGCCTGTAAGCTCTATTTGTGATTTAACTGACTCTTTTACCGATATATCTTCATACTTTGATATTTTTTCAATACTATTCGGGTTTGTATATACAGGTGCTATTTTTATTTTCTTATTTCTGTTCACAGCACGGGATAAAAGCGAAAGAGGGATTTCATCGGCTCCTGTTTTTACATAAATTCCTTCTATACCTTCCGATAATATTTTTAACTCTCTTGCTTCCTTTACATTTAACCCGTATTTAGCACAATCATCTTTTGAAAATACCAATGTATCAAAGATATTTTGCTTTTTTAGTTCTATATAGTACTTATTTATTTCAAAATTCCGCTCTCTTGTTTCAATATAATCTTTTATTACATCATCACTTATGCCTAAAGTATCGGAAAATCCTTCTTTATCAAGGTTATATGAGTATTCAAATATTTTTTTGCCGTATAAACTCCAATAGTCTTTTTCTTCCTCGTTAATATTGTTGTTTGATATTCGCATAATACTTGAGAAGGCAAAAACTTTGATACTTTTTCTATTTAAAATGTCGATAAGTTTATCAATTCTTTCTTTTATCACACTGTATGAATCGGATGTTCTTCTTGATGAAATTAGTCCGCCATAAGCAATCGTATCAAGCGAAATAATTGCTATATCCATATTATTAAGTGTAGATAGCCAATCTAAAATACCTTTTATATCAGCATTTTTAATCAATGAACCAAGTAATTTTTTGTCGGGCATAAAAAGCTCGTGTTCTTTTGCCTGATTAATAATTAATTTTGGTAACTCATAACATACAGGTCTGTTATCTATAGGAATAAAAACAATTTTTGACATATTATGACTCCAAATTTTTTAGAATTACATTTGTCATATCCAAAAATTCTTCCTGAATATATGATGGTCTGATAATTTTACAATTTTCACCGTATTTTAATAATCGTAACAGTAAAGACTCTTTATCTTCTTCACTGTTTGATACCGTAATAAAATTATGTCCGAATTTTAAAGCTTTTTCCGAAGGTTTTAATTTATACGAAGAAGCCAATCTGCCGTAGAGTTCAAATATAACCGAATTTAAATAATTCATTCCGCTCTTTTTTTGGGGATTTTGGTTTATTGATATTATAGAATCAACATTTATTTTTTGATTTCGTCCTAAAACACTGTCATAACAAACTATATATGCATTATTTTTTGTTTCGGTAATTTTTTTTAATTCCGTAGTAACGGATTCGGTTTCTCCGTTCTTTTTTCTATAAGTCAAACATACTTTAAAATCTTCTTCCAACATTTTTTTTAAAGTTATTAACTTGTTATTTTTTATATTTAAAGTCAGATTTCTGTCGTTTAATTCAATGTTTTTATCCGTAAATTCCGTTAAATCGATATCAATAAATTTATCTAATTTAAAAAAGAAACGTTTTGATATATCACGAACCGTTTTATTGCCTAATTTTCCGATATAATCAGTCAGTTTAATAATTATATTTTTTTCTCTTTCGGATAAAGAAGCTTGAATAACAGAGTTTTTTAAACAATATTTTTTTTTGTTTCTTTCTATAGTAAGTCCTGATAAATTAAGTGTATTAAAATATTTTATAAAAGCTTCATAAGAACCGACATCTCCAATATCAGAGTGTATTTTTAGCTTATCAATAATTTCATCTTTTGAAGCATTATCGGCAAGAAGTATTTTTAAAATTTCTAAAATTCTTAGTGCCGTTTCATGATTTTTTTCTAAATTTGTCATTGCTCATATCCTTTTTGTATAAGTTTGATTTTATTGATAAGCACTTCTTTAAAGAATGCGGGTGATATAATTTTAAAACTAGTTCCAAATAACAAAATTCTTTGAATAAAAAGGAATTCATTATTTACGAATGCTTTTACGGTTATTTTATCTTCTGTTTCAGATATAATTTCTTCATATTCCTGAAGTTCAAAATCATTAATTGAATCACCAAATATTTCATAAATTACTTCATATATTTTAGGCGCTTCAAAATTATCATTCGAGCTGATTTCTTTTATTTCAAATATTCTTTCAATATTAATTAATCCTAAACTTTCGTATTTGCAATTGTAGCACCATATATATGCTTTTTGATTTTCATAAATAATTTTTTGCGGTACAATCTCAAATTCTTCTCGTCCGAACTTTGGTGAATTATATGTTATTAAAAGTTTTTTATTAATTATGTTAGGGTTTGAAATTATTGAGAATAATTCATTACTTATAAATTTTAAAGGTTTTGAATTTTCGATTTTTGATTTATATTCATCATTAAAAGTTAAATCTGAAATTTTTTCATACAAACCGTTCATATCAAAAATTTCTTTAAGGTTGAGTTCTTTAGCAATGTTTTCTCTGATAACAATAAGTTTATCAATTTCTTCGGGAGTTAAATTTAAAATAAAAGGATGACTTAAAAGTTTATATTGATAATTATTTGCTTTTGTCGGTCTTGTAAAAATACATCCTGCTGCCTTTAAAGAATTTATGCTTGTCATTATGGTATCTTTAGAGGTTGATTTTGCTAATATCGGATTTTTTCTTAATTTTTCAATCAGTTCTTTAGACGAGCAACTTTCATTTAAAAGTATTCTTAATATTAAAAGAGCTCTATAGCCTGTAATACTTATCCAAGTCTTTTCTTTTTCATCTTTTATATCAAAATTGCTATTCATATCTTTATTGTAGTTTAAAAAAAGCATTTATGTTTAAATACTTTACAATTATTGTTACTTATTATGAAATTATGTATTATAAGAAAAGAATAGGGGTTTATATGGTAAAAGAATGGAATGAATATTTTCTTGAAATAGCAAAAACGTGTGCATCGAGGTCGAATTGTTTAAGAGCTCAAGTTGGAGCGGTGATTGTAGGAGAAGACAGAAAAATAAAAGCAACGGGATATAACGGGACTCCGTCTAAGGTTGTTTCTTGCTATGAACTGGGGCAATGTTTCAGAATGGAAAATAATATTCCATCAGGTACAAGATATGAAACTTGCAGAAGCATTCACGCAGAGCAAAATGCTATAATTCAGGCAGGTCAAGACCGTTGCAAAGATGCTACTATGTATATTTTTGGCCATAACTTTATTTGTATACTCTGCAAAAGATTTATTGTTCAAGCAGGCATAAAAGACGTTTACCTTAGAAAAGATGATAATTCTCCTATTGAACATATTTATGTTAATAATATCAGACAAGAATTATCCGAAAAATTTTATACTAAGAAATAAATTTAAATAATATTTATGATATATTAAACCTTTTCAAACAATAAAACGGCGTTATGTCCGCCAAATCCGAAGGAATTGGATATAGCGACATTTACATTCTTTTTCTTAGCTTTATTAGGAACATAATCCAAATCTGCGACTTCAGGATCAAGTTCAACAATATTAATTGTAGGGGGGATTATACCTTCTTGAATGGTTTTAATTGAAGCAATGGCTTCAGCGCAGCCTGTTGCTCCAAGCATGTGACCGGTCATAGATTTTGTTGAACTTACGCAGAGATTGGGATTTTGCTTTTTGTCACCGAAAACTCTTGCAACAGTGACGGATTCTGCTATATCACCAAGATGAGTGCTTGTACCGTGCATATTTATATAGTCAACTTCTTCGGGTTTTTTGCCTGCTTCTTTCAAACAATTTCTAATGGCAAGCTCAACACCTCTGCCTTCGGGGTCAGGTGCAACCATATCATAAGCATCAGAGCTTTGACCGTAGCCCGTAAGTTCGGCATAGATTTTAGCTCCTCTTTTTATAGCGTGTTCCATTTCTTCTAATATTATAACCGCCCCGCCTTCACTTAATACAAAGCCGTCACGGTCTTTGTCATAAGGTCTTGAAACTTCTTCGGGCGGTCTGTTGCTTTTTGAAAGAGTTCTTGCACTTGTAAACGCACCTATACCGAAGTCACAAACGGCAGATTCTGCTCCGCCTGCGAACATTATGTCTGCATCTCCGTATTGTATTGTTCTGAAAGCATCACCAACGGAGTGCGCACCTGTAGCACAGGCTGATAATACAGCTTTACTCGGCCCTCTTAATCCATATTTTAT
This sequence comes from Candidatus Gastranaerophilales bacterium, assembly GCA_947624665.1. GTDB lineage: Bacteria > Cyanobacteriota > Vampirovibrionia > Gastranaerophilales > Gastranaerophilaceae > Avigastranaerophilus. Next base: position 29,059 of record CANQLK010000001.1, on the reverse strand, counting down.
TGATACTTTACCCGATGCCATATTTGCTATCATCATAGGAACCGTAAATGGCGAGCATTTGTGAAACCCTCTTGCCATCATATCCTTATATCCTGTTGTAACTACAACAAGTCCGCCTGCTGCCGTGGATACTATTGTTCCTATTCTTGTTAAATCTTCTTTTTCAAGGTTTAACCCAGAGTCCTTATATGCTTCTTCGGAGGCTATTAAAGCATATATTATACTTTTATCCAGTCTTTTTGCTTCTTTTGAGTCAACATAAGCTTCTATATCTATATCAGCAGGAACTTGTCCTGCTATTTTTACAAGATGTTTATTTTTGTCCAAATTATGTTCTTTTATTCCGCTTATTCCGTTTTTTAAATTATTCCAAAGCCTGTCAACACCTATTCCGTATGGTGTTACACAACCCATCCCAGTAACTGCTACTCGTCTTTTTGACATCTTTTATAATTTCCTCCGAAATAAAATTTTATTATTGTATTTCCAAACTAATCTGTAACTCTTCTCTTGATATTATCCCGAATATGGGTTAAAAGCAACATTTTTTAATATTAATATGTAATATTTTTAATTTCTTTTGATTTAAAATCAAATATTCGTCCTGATATATTTTTATCCCGTCCGATTTTAACCGAATAAACAAACTGATTTTCTTTAATATCAAGGAATTTTTTATCTCCTTTATCAGTAAACAAAGTCAAATAAGGCATATAAAATTCTTCAGCCAATCTGAAAAGATTATATGTTTCATTTTCAAAAGCGATAGCCAATTCGGAATGATTTTTACCTATGCATTGAAGCTCGGGAGTTTTAAGAGGCGGGCCTGCACTTGTGCCTCTTGACGGGTTTTTCGGATTGGATATGATTCCCGTTGCCCTTAATAGTGTTATATTTAACGTATTCTTTTTGACTTCATATTCACTGTTGCCCTTTGTAAATATCGTTACATTTTGAGCATTTACAAACCTTTGCATAGGCGCCGTATTGGTTTTTAATTCTTTTCCCTTCGGTGCTGGAATTTTTTCATATATATCAAAATCAGCGTTAAATTCCCTTTCTACGGTGCCGAATAAATCCTCGCTTATTGTGCTTTTAATTTTTTCTTTTAAATTAAACCCTATGCTTAAAAGGTGATTTTTGCTTTTATTTATCCAGTTTAATTCAAATTCAAGCATTTCCGACTGATTATAAAGTATTGCATTAACCGTTATAATACATTTATTACAAGTCTTATTTCTGCCTTTATTATCCGAATTTAAAGGAATTAAAACAGCATATCTAATCTCTGATATTGCTCTTTGATGATTTTTTTCTTTCAGTTTGAATGAAATTATTTCCGCATTTAATTCCTTATCATTTTTCAAAGGCCCGAAGTTATAGCTGTCGCCGATATCTGCTCTATCTGATATTTTTATAAAATCATGATATTTCTCATTTTTCTTTTTATCGGTTACGATAATTTTGCCGTTTTTTATTTCAAGCTTTATATATTTATTCTCGATAAAATTATTTGAAGCCGTTAAATAATTTTCTTTGCAAATATTATCTTTATCTATTTTTTTCAAAGAAAAAGAATCAATATTTTTGACATCAATTAAATAGGTATTTATCTTTGTAATATCTTCCGTTATTGGAATATCATTAATATTATAAAGTTTCTTATCTGTGAAAGCGGATTTTGAAGAAATCTTGACAGCTCTCATCCACTTTGGAAGAGTTTTTTCGGTTTCTACAACAATCCTGCCAAAGTATTTAAAATTAGAAAGATTTATAACACTTAAAGAAGAACCCTCATCGGATAAATCTCTTAAAGTTCTTTTAATTACACCTTGAGATACACAATCACACTTATTATATCTGTTCATAACCTCTTGCATAACTTCATCAATACTGCACCCGTAAATAGAATCGTGAGCGTGATTTTTAATTAAAGTTTTATAAGCATAATCAATTTCGTTTTGGCGGTTTTTAGTATCGTAATATAAATGTGATAAAGCCTGCAAAGGTTCTGCTATACGGCTTAAAAGCCATTGAGATTTAGCATTTGCCTGTTTTACATATATTCTTGACGAATATACTCCCTGTAAAATAAAGTTCAAACTGTTTTCCAAAAACTCACCCGAAATTTTTTCTCTTGTTTTAATTTTGTCAAAATACTCAAACGGCGAAGAAATTTTTATTTTATAGTCTTTATAAATTTTATTCAGTTCATTAATTTGTTCATTCAGATTATTAGCAGCTGCCAAATGGTCGCCGCCAATAGGCAAAAGAACGTTATCAGAGCTTTTTGCGGCTATCTTATCAAGATATTTTTTTAAATTTTCGGCTTTTTTTTCAATAGTCTGATTTGAATTAAGAAAATCCTGATAATACCCTTGAATTAAATTAGTCAGTTTTATTCCGTCCCAAAGTAAATCAGCATTATAATTTCCTAATCCCCGCCATGCACAAGCTTTATCAATATTAAAATATTTAAATATATAAGTCATACAACGGCTATGCCCGAACGTATCCGACAAATATCCCAAAAAATCAGTTTCCCCGAATTCTTTAGCTATATTTATTCCCATCTCAAAATTTCTGCATAAACACTCGCCTGAAACAAGCAAACTGTCAGCCGAACAATAAAAAGGCCCTATTCTTAACTTCTTTTCTTTTACAAGCTTCTTAACCGAATTTTTTTTATTCGGATATATCTCTAAATAATCCTCTAAAGCACAGGTCTGACCGTCAAAATAAAACGAAGGCAGTTCGCCTTTTTCAAGCATAAATAAAATATTATCAAAAACCTCAATAAGCCTCAGGCGGAATTCTTCAAATTCCCTGTACCACTCTCTATCCCAATGAGTATGAACATATCCTATTACATTTTTCATAACCGTATTTTTATTTTTCTAATTTAATGAATATTATTTTTTAAATTTATTAAATCTTTAATATCGTTATCGGAAAGGAATTTTGCTCCGCCTAAAATCTTTGTATTAAGAGTGACTTGAGCATAATATTCAGCCGTTTCCATTTTCAAGAAAGCATTTTCAATATTATCTGCACAAGCAACGGCACCATGGTTTGCCATCATAACTACATCATGATTTTCAATAAATTCTGCGGTATTTTCAACTAATTTTGCTGATGAGGGCATAGCATAAGGCGCAACGGGGATTTCTTCAAAATATAATATATTTTCTGACATTATAGGTTCATTTAATGCTTTATGACACGAAGCAAAAGTTGTCAGATAAGCAGAATGCGTATGAATTATGGCATTTATATCGGGTCTTCTTTTGTATATTTCCGTGTGGAGCATTTTTTCGGATGAGGCTTTACCTCCTATTATTTCTTTACCTTCATAATTTATCAAAACTATTCCATCTGGTGTTAAATTTCCAAGCGCCGTACCCGAAGCCGTTATAAATATCCCTTCATCACTTCGAATGCTGATATTTCCCGATGTCCCAATCGTTAAATTCTTTAAATATAACCTTTTCCCTATTTCTATAATTTTTTCTTTATACATTTTCAACTCTCTATATTAATATATTATCAGATTTTAATTCTAAGTCTATTATTTATTTAATTTTTAAATCATATATAATAAGTTTATGTTTATAAAAAGATTAGAGATAAAAAATTTCAGGAATTATGCGGATATATCAATTGATTTTAATTCGCAGAAAATACTTTTTATAGGAAAAAATGCGCAGGGAAAAACAAACTTGCTTGAAGCAATCTACTATTTGTCCTCGTTAGACTCTTTCAGAGCAAAAAATGATAACGAACTTATAAAATGGAATGAGCAAATATGTAATATAAAAGCGGTTACGGAAAAATACGATATAGAAACGGATATAGAAGTTACGATAAATCCGCCGAACAGAAAGAAGCTAAAAGTAAACGGACTTAATAAAAATAAATCATCGGAATTTATAAGCAATATAACGACGGTTTGTTTTACGACCAATGATTTACTGTTATTAAGAGGCAGCCCCGACGACAGACGTAAATGGCTTGATATAGCAATATGCCAGATTTTTCCTGCTTACTTGGAACGTTTGGCGAAATATAACAAAATAAAAACTCAAAAAAATAATTACCTTAAAAATTTAAAAGGAAATATTAATGCAGATACCTCGCTGCTTGATATCTGGAACGAACAGCTGGCTATAACGGGCAGCAACATTATTTTTATAAGATTGAATTTTCTTTATGAATTGCAAAAAATAGCCAAAATCAAACATAAACAAATCTCCGATACAGAAAACTTAGAGATTATATATAATTCATCAATTATTGGCGATATATCAGCGGAAAAGAAGTTTGAACACAATAATGACTATATTTTAAGCTGTTTCACAAAAGAACTTCAAGAAAAGAAAGCCGAAGAAATAATAAGAGGTCAAAGTATAACAGGGCCTCACAGGGATGATGTATCATATTTAATTAATAATTTTGAAGCAAAAAAATATGCATCGCAAGGTCAGCAAAGAAGCATTGTATTGGCTCTAAAGCTTGCCGAATTAGCTTTAATAAAAGAAAAAATCAATGTTAATGCCGTGCTTTTGCTCGATGATGTTTTGGCAGAATTGGATGATTACAGGCAAAATTATCTCTTAAATGCTATTGATGATAATACTCAGACCATAATAACCTCGGTTGATACCCTTAATTTCAGAGAAGAATACCTCAATAACGTTGAAATATTTGAAATTAAAGATAATAAAATTACAAAGAAATAAATTAATTATTGATTTTAATATCAGATTTTTTATCTGCAACATTGTACATTGTCCGATACGGATAAAAGAAAAAGAAATGCCGATATGAACAATCGGCATTTCAATCTAATCTGTATATACTCAAACAATCAGCAGTAGTTTTACTGTTTTCTGTCGGTTAACAAGAATAAGCTTACTAAATCATTTATTTGAGTAATATTCTTTTGATATTCCTGAACGGATTGTTCAAGCTGTAAAATTTTGGTTTTATATTCTTGAATTTTGAGCATGCACTCTCTTGTAGAACTGTTTAATTGTTCCTGAATATCTTGAGCTTCTTTTAAAACGCTGTTCATAGGTAATCCCATAGCTTCTAATGTTTGTCTTATAATTTGGGCGCCTGTTTGCTTTGTAACTCCGACAGGTAAAGATGATATCAGGTTTTTCAAAATTGCTACATTTGCAGGTATACTTATCGGTGCATTTGTATAAGTTTCTTCATTTGACTTTATCGGTTGATTTATATACGATGAAGTTTTAGGTTGTGTAAAAGTATTAAATACAGGATTTTCCATTACCGATTGTTCCTTCTTATCTATCACGGGTTCTTTATTTTGTACCTGTTCGTTTAATTCAATATTAGAAGATTCTTCTTCAATAATTATATTATCGTTTGTATCGGAAATTACTTCAACATTATCGGTATTAATTTCAGGTAAATCTTTTATATCGGTTAAAGGAATATTTGTATCAAATTTATTTTCTGAAGTATCAACAGGTGTAATGTCTGCTTCTGCTTGTCTTTTTAATGCTTCAACTATCTTTTTTCCTACACCCTCAGGGAGCTGATTTCTTGTCATATTTCACCTCTTTGCTTTAACAGTCGGATTATATACAAAACATAAAAATTATTCAATTATAATTGTTTACTTAAAATTTTCTTTATCGGAGTAATATTTTATATCATAGATCTTAACCAAGTGCCAGCCTAAATCTGAATGAATCGGTTCGGATATTTTAAATTTGGGAGCTTTGAACGAATAATCCACTATTTCGGGAATATTTGCATTTAAAACCTCTCTTGAAAAATATCCTATGTTTCCTTTATTTTTGGTAGAAGGCCAAATTGACTTCTCTTGTGCAGCTTTTTCAAATGATTTACCTTCTTCTTCAATTGATTTTTTTATTTTCAGTGATTCTTCCTTGTCTGCAACAAGAATATGACTTATTTTTACCGTCTTTTTATCCGCATCTTTTCCGAAATATGTCAAAGGGAAATATATACAATACAATCCCGTCAACCAACACAATATACTTACTAATATCTTCATAATAACCTCAATTATTTAATAATATTATATCGTAAATTAATATTTAGTGCATGCTAAAAGCGCAGCTCCTATCATGCCCGAATAATTGCCTGCCTTTGCCTGCTTAATTTTAACGGGAGATACGACAATTTCTGCATTTACTGCATTTTGAATTTCTTCCGTATTTATAAATTCACCCATTCCGCCTGATATAACAATCGTTTCGGTATCAAAGATATTTGTAATATTTATTAACCCCGTAATTAAATCATTTTTCCAAATGTTAAAAACTTTAATGCAATATTCATCGTTTTGTTTTAATCCGTTTATAATGTCGTAAGTGGTTACGTCTTGTGGCGATTTGGAACAAAATAAGCTGTTTTTAAAAGATAAATCATTTTCGGCAAGTTCCTGCGCTGTTTTTTTAAGTCCGACACCTGAGGCATAGCTTTCAAAGCAGTTTTTTCTATGACAGGTGCATATTCTGTCTCTGCCGTTTATTTTCATACTGCCGACTTCACCGCCTCTGCCTGATTTTCCTCTAAGCAGTCTGCCCTCAACAATAAATCCGCCGCCTATTCCTGTACCAAGCGTAATTGTTATATTATTTTCACAACCTGCTGCGGCTCCGATTTTATATTCCGCCCAGGCTGCCGCATTCGCATCGTTTTCTACATATACGGGTTTTTTGCTTAACCTCGAAAAATCAAGACTGTTATAGCCATCGGGCATGTTAGGCGTGGAAGATTCAACTTTTGTATTCTCTAGATTTATGGCGCCTGCCGTTGCAAATGCTATTATATCAACTTCGTTTTCATTTTCTTTTATTATTTGCTTAAATACTTTTTCAAGTTCATCAATTTTTTGGGGAGTAAAAGTTTTTTTAACTTCACTTAAAAATTCGCCTTTTTCATTTATAACGGCATATACAAGCTTAGTACCGCCTACATCTATAGCAAGTGCTTTTTTCATTTTTAATTCCTTATACAAAATCTTTTTGTTATTAATTGAGGTCTTGTAACCGCAGAACCTATTACAACGGAATAAGCTCCTAAATCAAATGCTCTATTTACTTCTTCAGGAAACCAAATTCTGCCTTCGAGTATAACGGGGCAGTCGAGTCTTGTTGTAAGCTTTTCAAGAAGCTTAAAATCAGGTTTATCATCTTCTAAGACGGAATATTGAGTATACCCCGACAGAGTTGTGGAAATTATATCAAAACCGAGTTCACGAGCTTTTATACCTTCTTCAAAGGTTGATATATCCGCCATGGCTAATTTTCCTGCCGATTTAATATAATTAAGAATTTCCGCTAAGCTTTCTTTTGGTCTTGGGCGTTGTGTTGCATCTGTCGCTATAATATCCGCACCTGCCGATATTAATTCCTTAACCTCTTTGAGAGTCGGAGTTATATAGACAATATCTTTCCAATTATCAGGCAGTTTATCAGGTTTTGTGAGCCCGATTACGGGTACATCAAAGAGTTTTTTAGCATTTCTTACATCTCTTGCACCTGCAAGCCTTAAACCTTTTGCACCTCCGTTTATTACCGATTTCATCATCGCAGTTAATGCAACTTCATCATATAAAGGTTCGTCAGGCATTGCCTGCACAGATATTATTACTTCTTTTTTTAACTTTTCCATTAATTTCATACTTCTAATTATACAGCAAAATTTATGCTATAATAAAAATTACTGCCTGTCTTTATAGAAACAAAAACCATGATTTTTAAGAATAAAGCTATAATTGTTATTTGTATATTATTTTTTATTTTGTCGGAATTTTTTATTCTAAAATATTTATTCAGTTATTCTTTTGTTTTTGCGGATGACATATTTTTGCAATGCAAAAATATTAAAGATTTATTCTTTTTCCCATATCAAAGAAGTATCTATTTACCTCTATTTTTAGGGAAATTATTTACTTCCCTAATTCCTTTTTCTTTAGGCATACATCCGAGCAGCTTTAAATCAGAATATTTTTGCTATATAGAAGCAGGATTTTTTATTGCTTTTTCTGTTATCTTGACGAATTTTTTATATTTAAACAGAAAAATAAATATCTTTTATCCTTTTATATACGTTTTTTCGACTGCTTTAATATTTTCATTTATTCAAGAACAACCGATTTTATTATTATATACTTACGACGGATTGTTTAGAATGCTTCTGCCGCCTTTTATTATGGCAGGCATGGTCTATTTTTTGCATAAGGATATATTTTCATCCGAAAAAATCCCGTTCTTTATTACGGCTGTTTTAGTATTCCTATGCGGTATTTCAAACGAAATGATATTAATATCAATCTTAACGGCATTTATTTTATATACTTTTATATTTTTTATTGAGAAACGAAAAGAAAATAATGAAATAAGCCATTCTTTAAAGACTGTAAAAAAATCACAAGCAATAAAAATTCTGATATATATACTGTTACTGATTATCGGATTTATATTGCTTTTAAAAGAAGGCGCATTTACAAGACATTCCGAGTATAATTTTTTTAATACCCAATATATAATTAACGTAATAAAATCTATTCCCGTATTCGGTTTAAACTATATTAAATATGTCTTTCTAAAACATATTATCGGACTTGGATTAATAATCATACAAAGTATAATCATACTCAAAAACTTGAGCCGTAAAGAAAAAGAAGAAGCTTATGCGGAAAAACAAACAATAAAAATAATATTCTGTTTTATTTTTGGTATATGTATATTTTTCTTATCGCTTATCGGGTTGGAAAAATATGACTATAATCCTTCTTTATACTGGATATCACATCCTGATTTACACATTATGTTTAATATATTGTTATCGGCTTTTAATTTTTTACTGTTAAATCTGTTGATTAGAAATAAAACAGTAAAAGAAATCCATATAAATATTTTATTAATCATAATTGCTTGTGTATTGATAAAAAGAAATTTCGGTTATTACGATTATAATTTGAAACATTTGGTAATCCCGCAAAAAATTCAAACATACAAGGCGGAAAAAATAATAAAATTGGCGAGTATGAGAAAAAGACCTGCATATTTAAGCAGAGAACTGTTTTTAAACAACTACAACTGGGGATTTTTTGAAGCTGTTAATGAAAGAAAAGAAAATATATTATATACCACATCTCCATATATAGATTTTATAAACAATACTTCTAAAAATATAAAAATAAATACACAATATATATTTACTAGTGAAGAAGAAGCTGAACAAGAATTCAAAAAGAATGGCGGAATATTTACTGAAGAAGAATTAAATAATATTGATTTCAACAAGCTGAACGATGAAGATTTTATAAACAACAAAAAAATTTAATCAAATTCAAAATATTAATTTTTTGTTTATTTTTTAATGAATGATAAAAAATGGTGATATAAAAAGAATATGAAGCAGAAAAAAGTGTGCTTTAAAATTATAGAATTAAGAAACGGAGATATAGATTATGGCAAAAACAATCGGTATTGACTTAGGAACAACGAACTCGGTTGTAGCAGTTATGGAAGGCGGAAAGCCAACGGTTATTGCTAATGCCGAAGGTTCAAGAACAACCCCTTCAATAGTAGGGTTTTCAAAAACAGGTGAAAAACTTGTAGGACAATTAGCAAAACGTCAGGCAATATTAAACCCCGACAAAACGGTTATTTCAATTAAACGTCACATGGGTGAAGATTACAAAAAGAATATAGACGGAAAAGATTATACCCCGCAAGAAATATCAGCTATGATATTAAGAAAATTAGCAGATGACGCTTCAAATTATTTGGGAGAAAAAGTAACCTCAGCAGTAATAACGGTTCCCGCATATTTTAATGATGCTCAAAGACAAGCAACAAAAGATGCAGGTAAAATAGCAGGATTAGATGTACTTCGTATCGTAAACGAACCAACAGCAGCTGCTTTAGCTTACGGTCTTGAAAAAGAAAAAAGCGAAAAAGTATTGGTATTCGACTTAGGCGGCGGTACTTTTGATGTGTCCGTTCTTGAAATAGGCGACGGTGTTCATGAAGTTCTTTCAACGTCAGGTGATACTCACTTAGGCGGTGATGACTTTGACCAAAAAATCATGGATTGGCTTGTAGAAGAATTCAAAAAACAAGAAGGCATAGATTTAAGAAATGATAAACAAGCTATGCAGCGTTTAAAAGAAGCAGCTGAAAAGGCTAAATGCGAATTATCATCAGTTGTTGAGACAACCATAAACTTACCTTTTATAACAGCAGATGCAAATGGGCCAAAACACTTAGATATGAGCTTAACAAGAGCTAAATTCGAAGAATTAAGCCATGACCTTCTTGAAAGATGTAAAAAACCTGTAGCAGATGCTCTTCAACAGGCAAATCTGTCAAAAGGCGAAATAAATGAAGTAGTATTGGTAGGCGGTTCGACACGTATTCCTGCCGTTCAAGCTTTAGTAAAAGAATATACGGGTAAAGACCCCAACCAATCGGTTAACCCTGATGAAGTTGTTGCAGTCGGTGCCGCTATCCAAGCAGGTGTTCTTGCAGGTGAAGTTAAAGATATAGTTCTGTTGGATGTAACCCCTTTAACTTTAGGTATCGAAACTTTAGGCGGTGTATTAACACCTTTGGTTCCCAGAAATACTACGATACCTGTTTCTAAATCACAGGTATTCTCTACCGCAGAAAACAACCAAACAGCCGTAGATATACATGTTCTTCAAGGTGAAAGACCTATGGCTAAAGATAATAAATCTTTAGGTATGTTCAGATTGGAAGGTATAGCACCTGCAATGAGAGGTATTCCTCAAATTGAAGTTACATTCGATATCGATGCAAACGGTATTGTAAACGTTTCAGCTAAAGATAAAGCTACCAATAAAGAACAAAAAATCACTATTACAAATTCTTCAAACTTATCCGAAGCTGATATTGACAGAATGGTTAAAGAAGCTGAAGCTAACGCTGAAGAAGATAAGAAACATAAAGAAGAAGCTGAAATCAGAAACAATGCAAACAGCTTAATAAGTTCTGCTGAACGTATCGTTAAAGATTTTGAAGGAAAAATCTCCGATTCAGATAAAACAAAACTTGAAGAACAGAGAAAATCTCTTGAAAATGCTTTAAAAGAAAATAAATCCTCCGATGAAATTAAGAAATTATCAGAGGACTTGCAGCAGACAATGTATGCAATTTCTCAAGCAGCTTATTCTCAGGTTCAACAAGAAGGTTCAGCTCAAAGTGCAAATTCCGAAAATGCTTCTGGTGAACAGGCTTCATCAAATTCAAACGATGATGACGTAATCGATGCCGAATATACAAAAGAATAATTTATAATCAAGTTAAAAAGAGGTCAATTATTAATTGACCTCTTTTTTGTTAAAAAATTTAATAATTTAAGCAAAAAATATTATTTTTGTAATTTATATACACGTAACTTGTCCGAGCGTAAAGCAATTTCAAGACAGCGAAATTGCGGACGGACGAAGTCCGGTAAGCGAGGTCGGAAGCGAGTACAAGGCGGCAGCCGAAGGAGCGACTAGACCGAGCGTAATGTTGCGACACCAGATTAACTTAAAAATATAATCCCCCAAGGTAAAACTATGATAAATTCTCTTTCCCCCCTATATAAAACGGAAAATAAAGAGTTGAGGTTTAAAGGAAAAAACCAAAATAATTCAGCTCATTTGGAAATAAAAGGAAGTGCGACCTGTGCAAAAGTCTATACGCAAAATATTGACTATAAAACGGCCGATCAAATAAAAATATTATGTAATCATCCCGCATTTGAGGATGAACCGATTAGAATAATGCCTGATGTACATCCGGGGAAGGGTACATTGGTGGGTTTCAGTTCTCCTGTAAATCAGGATAAAATTGTTCCCGGTCTTATAGGCAGTGATATCGGCTGCGGAATGTTATGCGTAAAATTTGAAACTCAAGGGCAAAAAATTGATTTCAAAAAATTAGATAATGTAATCAGAAAATATTCTTCAACTAAAAGAGAGAAAATCCCGCAATCATTAAAAAAAGTACCCGCTTCGCTTGCAAAGAATGTGAAAACAATGTGCAATGATATCGGCGATATCAACTCAGATTATCATTTATCCAATTTAGGAACGGTAGGAAGTGGAAATCATTTTATAGAAATAGACACGGATAAAAAAGGAAACAAGTATCTTGTTATACATACGGGTTCAAGAGGATTAGGAAAACAAGTAGCACAACACCACGAATTTGTTGCACGACATCAAAATCATTATTTTATACCCAAATTGTCATATCTAAGCAGCGATGAAGCGGAAAAATATCTTGAGGATATGCGTATAACACAAGAATATGCAAAGCAAAACCGCAGGGCGATAGCAGATGAGATATTGTATAGGATGGGTTGGAAAGAGGCAAGTTCTTTTGAAAGCGTTCATAATTATATTTCTAAAGACGGAATTATAAGAAAAGGTGCAATATCTGCCGATAAAGGTAAACAAATTTTAATCCCTTTAAACATGAGAGATGGTGTAATACTGGCGACAGGTAAAGGGAATGCGGATTGGAACAATACGGCTCCGCACGGTGCAGGCAGAAAAATGTCAAGAGGCGAAGCAAATGCTCAACTCTCTTTAAACGACTATATCTTGGCTATGCATGGAATATATACCACTTGTGTAAATAAAAATACTTTAGATGAAGCTCCAAGTGCATATAAAGATCCTAAGGATATCATTGAAAATATATCTGATACCGCACAAGTTAATGAGATAATTAAGCCGATATATAATTTTAAAAATTAATTATAATTACTGTTTGAACAGGCAAAATGCTAATGTTTGTGCGATATTTATATGAATAAATAATGTTAAAGCCTATGATATGTAAGGACTATAGGAATTAAACAGTTTTTTTCTTTACAAAATTAATTCATCGCTGTACAATAATCGTATTAAAGTATTATGGTTGTAAAATAAAGAGGTAAAGAGATGTTGGAGAAAAATTATACTGATTCTGAATTTGAGGCACTATTAAGTAATTATGATTACAGTTTTCAGAAAGGTGATTTGGTAAAAGGTATAGTTTGTTCTTATGACTCTACGGGTGCAATAGTCGATATAGGCGCAAAAACCGCAGCTTATGTCCCGTTTAAAGAAGCTGTTGTGGATAAATCCGTATCTTTGGAAGATACATTAAAGAAAAATCAGGAATATGAATTTTTAATTATAAAAGAAGAAGATGAAGACGGAAGATTTATGCTGTCATATAAAAAAGTAGCAATGGCATACAGCTGGCGAGAACTCGAACAATTAAAAGCAGAAGATGCTGTTGTTGAAGGTACCGTGGTATCTTCCGTAAAAGGCGGTGTTTTAGTTGAAGTTAAAGGAGTAAGAGGTTTCGTTCCTTCCAGTCAGCTGAAAATTAAATCTAATGATAATAATATTATCGGCGAAAAGCTTGAATTGAAGATTCTTACTATGGATATTCAACAAGGAAACTTCATTCTTTCCAACAGAAAAGTATATTCTGAAGATAAAGAAGAAAATAGAAAAGATATATTTGACTCAATACAAGTAGGACAGGTTGTAAAAGGCGAAGTCGTAAGAATAACTGATTTTGGAGCTTTCGTGGATATTGGCGGTGTAGATGCGTTATTACCGTTATCTCAAATTTCTTGGAGATGGGTTGATCATCCTTCTGATATTTTAAAAGTCGGAGATATTGTTAATGTAGAAGTTATAGTTATTGACAATGAAAAACAAAGAATAAGCTTAAGTTTGAAAAATTTAGAAAAAGACCCTTGGAATGAAGCAAAAGACAAAATTAAAGACGGTGATAAACTGGAAGGCTGTATTACAAGAATTAAACATTTCGGTGCTTTTGTAGAAGTATTTCCGGGTGTTGAGGCACTGCTCCCGAATAATGAATTAACGGAATATCAAAACAGTAAAAATACTATTTTAAAAGTTGGTGATAAAATTAATATAACTATTCTAAAATTCAATCCGGATGACAGAAGAATCAGCCTTAGTATAAAAAATGAATAATAATAAAAAAATAATAATCGTTTTTTCAGGAAAGCAATTTTCCGGGAAAGATACTGTTGCTAAGATATTGTTGGAAAAATTTAAGACATTTACCCGTATCGGAATAGCCGATGCGATAAAGTTATTGTATTCAAAGCAGACAGGTCTTAGTATTGATGAAATAGAAAAAAACAAATCAAAATACAGGCAGGATTTAATTAATCTCGGAGATTGGGGAAGAGCTCAAAACCCTGATTATTGGCTTAATTCGATTATTGCTTTTGAAGGAAACACAATTGTTACTGATATAAGAGTTAAACATGAACTTGATTTATTTAAATCTTTCGGAGCCTTTACCGTAAGAGTTGAAGCGGATGAAGAAATCAGACAAAAAAGAGGTGTTTTAACTTCAAAAAATGACAATACCGAAACCGCACTGGATAATATTTCCGATTGGGATTATACTATTTATAATAACGGAAGTTATGAAGAACTGGTTGATAATGTTAAAAAATTAATCGAAGCTATAAAAGACAGGTACAAAGATAGAGAATTGTAATGCCAAGGAAAAGGATATGTGTATATTGTTCTTCAAGTAATAATTTAGATGAAAAATTTTATAAAATGTCAAAAGAGCTTGGAGAAAAGATTGCAAAAAATAATTATGATATGGTATACGGCGGAACCGTTGTCGGTATGATGGGCGTAATTGCAAATAATGCCCTGCAAAACGGTTCGGAAGTTATAGGCGTTATTCCCGAACGTATAGAATCTTTCGGATTGAAACATCCTAAATTAGCAAAGGTTATTGTTACAAAAGATATGCGAGAAAGAAAAGCAACAATGGAAAAATACGCTGATGCTTTTGTTGCAGCTCCGGGCGGATTTGGAACTTTTGAAGAAATCTTTGAAATTATCGTAGCCAAACAATTAAATTACCACAATAAACCGATTATTTTCCTCAATTTCGACAACTACTATTTTGAAATGTTTAAAATGTTTGAGGTCGTTTATAAAAACAGGTTCGCAAAAGAAGAAATGAAATCTCTTTATTATATTGCAAATTCCGTCGATGAAATATTTGAATATATTAATAACTACACACCTGCCGAAATTGTACTTAAATGGTAATTCTGTTAAAAAATATTACATTATGTAAATGTTAATTTATTAAATATCAATTGTAAATATTTATTGTTTTTAACAAAAACAAAAGGAAGGTTAAATATGAATATAACACCAATTACCTTTAAGGGTATAGATGATAAATACAAACATACAAACAGAAGAACATCATCTTCAAATCGTGTGCAAACTCATCAAAGAACATCACAAAGAGATGAATATGTAAGCAGAAGGTCAGAATCAAGCAGAAATCCACGTAGAACAAATAATCATAAGAAATCACGTGCTACCGTAAAAGGCTTTATTGCAGGATTGGCTACAGCATTGGCAATAAACGGCGGAATGTCCGTTTTGGATAAAAAAAATGACGTTGTTAAAGTTAAATTCAGTCCCGCTGAAACAACATTAAGTGAACTCGCAGAACAATACGATTGCGATGAAGATATAATCAGAGATTTTAATGAAAAAGACGGAAAATTGCAATTCACCAAAAACGGCGAATTGAAAATCCCTACGGAATATGATTGTATTCAACCTCAAATAGATAAACTGGTTGACAAATTATATAATTCTCATCTGTCTTCAAAAAAGAGAGATGAAATTGAATCAAAAGTAAAAGATTTACAAGAGAAACAGGATGCTCAACAACACGTTGCAAAAACATATACAGACGGCGATAAAGTATATTTCCTTTTTGATTTCACCGATGAAAACGGTGAAAATCAGCCCTATGCCAGAATTAACGTTGAAACTTTTAAAGACCTCTTCAATATTAAAGATGAAGCCATAAAAAAATACAATGATTTACATGCGGTTTGGAAAAAAGATACTAATTTGCCCGAAGATAAAGGTTACTTCGATTTTACGGGTAATTATTTCGTTAACGGCGATACTATTCTTGTTAAAAAAGACGATATTATGGATGAAGAATAAAAAAATTATTCCATTTATTTTGTTTGAGAAACAGAGTTATCATCTCTGTTTCTCTTTCTGATAAAGATTTGCGCCACTAGATTAAAAAAAAGTTACTCAACGGCAACAAATTTATTATAAAATTCTTCTTTTTCTCTGACAAAAAGCATATCATGGTGTTCTAAACTTTTATAAAGCACCATAATTTGATTGTCATTGGCATTTGTACAGTTTATTATATCCTCTCTTAACAGGTAATAAATATTACCGTTTTTAATATTTTTAAACTTTTTGAAAGACATAAATATACTCATGCTTAAAGATATAAAAACCGCCGTTTAAAGCTCGGTATCTCCAAAGATTAGCAGTTTTACCTTTGGCTCGTTCATTACCTTCCATATTTTTAACAATAACGGCTTTCATTTTAAACCCTAATTCACGCATTTTATTAGCGCACTCAGAACTTAAAGGTACTATTTCTCCTTCAGAATATTTATCACCTATTATTAAAGCTGCAAATCTGCCCTTTTCGAGCAAATCATAACCGTTTTTTGCAACTTTTTTAAATAATTCATAAAATTCTTCGGTGGAAGAACAATTAGATAAATCCTCTTTTCTGTCTGAAAACTTAATAATATCATCATAAGGCGGATGAAGAATAAGGAATTGTGCCTTTTCTCTCCTCATTACATCCAGTCTTGCCTGAATTTTTTCTTTTACACGTTCATTGGCACTGTCATCACAAATAATATTAACATCCGTAACCAATTCTTTTGGAGAGAATTTATTTTTGACAATTTCAACTTGTTCGGATTTTAGTTCAACTCCGATACATCTTCTGTCCATATTTACAGCTTCAATTGCACTGGTTCCAGAGCCTAAAAACATATCAAGAACAACGTCACCTTTTTTTGTAAATCGTTCGTACAATTGTTGTGCAATTTGAGGAATGTAATTACCGTGATATTCATTTGAATGACCGTGAGTATTATCTCTTGATGCAAATTCCCACCACGTATCGGTTTTTATATGTGAATATTCTTTCCAATTATTTAAATCAATATCACTGTATGGTTTTGTTTTAATTTCTCTGACAACTCGTAAATCAGGCTTCTGTTCCTGAATACTTATTCTTTTGGTATTGTCTTTTTTCACATCAATTCCCCAAATATATACTATATACAATTGTTTAGTATATGGAATTTTTTAATTTTATAAATCATCAATTTATATGATTTAGAACAGAAGTTTAAGTTGATGAAATTAAATTGTAAATAAAAAAATAATTTTAATTTTTTTGTATATAATTTTTATATTGGAGTAAAAAACTATATGAAAAAATTTTTAAAGACTTCCTTTATATTGTTGACGGTAATCATATATTCTTTAATTGCATTAATTTTTATAGATTTCGTAATATTAAGAATGGTATTTAATATAGGAATACCGGTTTTAGATAGTTTGGGGACAAAATCATACAGAATTCCTGCGGCATATACAGGATTTGTACTAGACAGATTAATGGAAGGTCAAAGTTCTTATGATAAAGTAAAATTTTTTAAAAGCGGAGAAAACACATTAAAGATAGCATTTTTTGGCGGCAGTACAGGTGAACATTTAAATGAAGAATATCTGAATAAAAAGTTTAAAGAATATTTTAAGCAAGATGTTGAATTAAGAAATTTATCATGTGCAAGCAGTCATCATCGTCAGCATTTACATATGATATTGGAAATACTTCCTAAATATAATCCCGATATAATAGTGTTTTACGGCGGAGTAAACGAGTTGACACAACCGTTAGGAACTGACCCCAGACCAGGATATCCATACAATTATTATTATAAATCAGAAACTTCTCCGTTTAAACAATTTTTAATTGAAAATTCAGCAATAGTATCAGAACTTGAATATAAAAAAAGAAATATATCGTCTCTTTTGAGGTTACAAAAAGAATATAGTCCGAATTCTGAAGAATGGTGGAATGACACAATTCATAAATATTTTGAAACCTTAGACCTTGCAAATAGAGTTTCTTCTTCTTTAAATTCAAATGCATACGGTAAAACAAAATTTATTGCTTTTTATCAGCCATATAAAATGAATTTTTTGACTCTAGATTTTAGTTCGGTTAACAATAAAGTTCGGAAAGAAATAAAAAATTATAATTATATTGTAGATATTCATGATGAATTTAACGGTTTTAGTCCTGATATATGGGTAGACTACTGCCATGTAAAAGCGGACTCGGGGGCTAACGAACATATTATTGATGTAATGGCAAAAATTACTGCTGATAGATTTGCGAAAAATAATTGAAAAATTATAATAAATCATTAAAATATCTTTAACAAATATATAATATATAAATAATGCCTGTACATATAAGAAAATATATTGTATTCTTTTATTATAAAATTAGGGTAAGTGATGGCTGTTTTAAAATCGGAAAAAGATAATAGTAATATAACAGAGAGTCTTTTTAAGAACTATGATTGGTTCTATACTAATATTTTCAATTGTACGCAAAAAGCATTGGACAATTTTTTTAAAAAAGATTTTCGGTTAAGATTTTTAGGTACTTTTAAAGATAAAGACAATATTTTATTTTACGGTGATGAATATTTTGTAAATAAAATAGTAGTGAATAAATATTCCACATTAACAATAAGAATATCATCGACCTTTGTATCTTCAATTTTGGATAATACTTTTGGCGCAAAAGAAGAAGAATTTTCTCTGAAAAAGCTTACTCATATAGAAACAGAAATTTTAAAAACGTTTACAGTATATCTTTTTCAAAATTTGGAGCAGTATTTTGATAAAAGTGAAGTAAATAAAAATGTAATAAAATCCGCAAAAGATTATCATTTTACATTTTATGCAAGGTATGGCAAAGAACATGCTGGAAAAATAATTGTAACCGTTCCGGAATATATAATTAAGAATATAAAAGATAAAGAATGCATTGAAAAATTTGGCATTGCGGACTTTAAAGATACAAAAGTTACTGTAAATATAGGCGCAGGTCTTACAAGGGTTCCTTTAAATGATATAAAAAATATTGAAGAAGGCGATATTATATTATTGGAAGAAAGTAATATCAATGAAATGTTTGTTATTTTAGGTGAAAACAGATATAAATTCAAAATAAATCCTAATCCTTCTTTAATAATAAGTATTGATAATAACGGAGGCAATGAAATGGAAGAAGAAACAAGCGTAAAACCCCAAAATATGTGGGATTCTATTCTTGTTGATGTAGTTGCGGAATTTGATAATGTTAAGCTTACACTCGGAGAGTTAAAACAAATATCCGAAGGACTTGTTATTGATGTCGGTTCCGTATATGAAAATAAAATCAAGTTGAGAGTAGAAAATCAGGTTGTCGCAATCGGAGAATTGGTTATTTTAAATGACAGATACGGTGTTAGAATTGACAGTATAAAAAAGACAAAAGAAGAAGTTAAGACATCTGCTCCTGCTTCAAAGCCTGCTTCAAATACTGCGGAAAAAAAGGCGGCTGCAAAGACAAAAGCGGAACCTTCAGCTAAAAAATCTGCTGTTAAATCTGCTGTAAAGTCTGCAAATAATGAGAATGATTCTGAAGAAGATGAAAATTTTGACTATAGCGATTTTGAAATAGAAGATGAAAGTATATAGGTTTAGATTATGAACGGATATTTGATACATTTTACGGCTTATACCTTTGCAATGATTGGCTTTTTGGTAGTTGTCGTATTTATATATAAGAAAACAATGTATTCTCAGTCCGTTGTAAGAAACAAAAATCTGTTATCCGTAGAAAATGCTCTCAGACTGTCGGCAACAAAAACAATTTATGTGATAAAGGCAGGAAATGAAAAATTTTTAATAGCAGGTGACAGCGCAAATACTACTATGCTTGCTAAGTTACAGGGTTATGAAACGGCAGACATCGCTTCGGATATGGTAAATAATAATTCGGAAAAGGAAAATAGACAGAGGTAAAAATGGATTCGGTTCTTCAAAATTTAAATCCCGTATTACAATTATTGATGGTAATGGCGATATTCTCGTTTTTACCTTTTATGTTTGTTTGTATGACAAGCTTTTTGAGATATGCAATAGTATTCGGATTTTTAAAACAGGCACTCGGAGCGCAGCAGATACCGCCTGCAATAGTGTTGGTAGGTCTTTCAATTATATTAACCTTTTATACTATGGGGCCCGTTTTTCAACAAATGTATGAAGTAGGCTCAAAACCCTATCAGGAAAACGGTTCTATCGTTATGGCAATATCGGAAGGTTCGAAACCGCTTAAAGAATTTATGCTGAAACAAACAAGAGAAAACGATTTGGCATTCTTTGTTCAATTGTCCAGAAAAGAAATTCCTGCCTCGGTAGAAGACCTTACTATATGGGAGGTAGCCCCCGCTTATATATTGAGCGAACTGAAAACCTCATTTGAAATAAGCTTTATAATTTTTGTTCCGTTTATAGTATTGGATTTGGTAGTGGCGAACGTACTGTTAGCTCTTGGTATGTTTATGTTATCACCTACAATCATATCGCTTCCGTTTAAACTGCTTATCTTTATTGCTGTTGACGGTTGGGGGTTAATTGTAAACGGCTTGGTCGGAAGTTTTAATTAGAGGTAAAAATGGAAATACTGATAGAATTTTTCGCACAAGGTTTAATCACTATGTTAATGATTGCAATGCCGTGCGTATTAACGGCAGCCGCAATAGGTTTGGTTGTGGGTATTTTGCAGGCTGTTACTCAGGTTCAGGAACAGACTATTGCTGCAGCACCTAAAATTTTTGCAGTATTTCTTGTAATTATTATTCTCGGTACTTCATATTTAAAGCTTCTTACGAACCTTTTTACGGAAGGCAGCAATATAGCTTTTCAGGTCGTTCCTAAAAATGACGAATTTGTTCTGCCTGCCGATTATTATAACTATACAAAACCGTTTATAGACGAAATGAAGACAGACGTAAAAAAAGATATGACACCTATGTCACAAATAATGCAAAATGCCGCAAAACCAATGACAAATAACAAAAAAGAAACTTTTAACTTCCTAAGAAACGGGGCAACAAACGTCCCGACACCTAACTTGGCAGAACAAAAGAAAATTTTTGAAAACGGAAGAAATTAATAAAATATGTTAGATATTATTATAAATGAATTTCCTAAATATTTTCCCGAAGTAAACAAAATGTTGGCGGCAGGTATTCCTATATTTGCAAGGGTTGTCGGTTTAATGAGAACTACACCGTTTCTAAACAGAACAGAAATTCCTATGTTGGCAAAAGTAGGTTTTGCGCTTCTGTTTTCGATAATGCTAACAATGTTTTTAAGACCTGAAATATCTCAAAACTCAACTCCGATTGTCTATACAATAATAATAAATTTCTTATGCGGAGCTTTAATCGGATTTATAGTAAATTGTATAATATCGGCAGCAGAAGCCGGTGGTGATATTATTAATATGCAGCAAGGTGTATCATCTGCAACAATTATGGATCCGTCTACTTCTTCTCAGCTTTCCATTATGGGAAAATTGTTCAGCATTCTTGGTATAATTATATTCCTTGAAATAGGCGGTGCATACTGGACTTTCAATGCTTTTATAAGAAGTTTTGAAATATTTCCGATATACGGTTCTTTTGTGCCGATTGATGAAATAGTCAATATGCCGTATTTGATAAAAATAACATCAAACGTTTTATATGTCGGCTTGCAAATCGGTTCTCCCGTTTTAATTGCAACTTTAGGTCAGGATATTATTCTTGGTATTATTTCAAAAACAGCGCCTCAGGTTAATGTTTTTCAGATGAGTTTTTTATTTAAACCCTGCATGGGTGCTGCTATTTTAATAATAGTTATGCCGCAGTTGTTTGATGTTATATCGGATTATTTTTTATCGTTTTCCAATATTTTTTAATCGTTTTTATTTTGACTAACAACAATTTGAGGAAACGGAATTTCAATTCCTTCTTTTTCAAATCTTTCTTTTACCATTTGATTAAATTTACGTTTAATCATCCATTGTTCTTGAGGCGTTGTTTTAATTCTGCACTGAATTACAACGGCCGAATCCTGAAATTCATTTAATCCCAGTACTTCTATATCGGATAATACGAATTTTGAGTATACATTATCTTCTCTAAGTTCTTGTCCAAGTTCTTTTAATACTTTCATTACGTGAACAATATCAGATTTATATGCAACGGAAAAATTAAAAACAGGAAACGAATAATTTTTTGTCTGGTTAATAACCGTATCAATCTGACCGTTTCTAAGGTAGTGAACATCACCGTTAAAGGTTCTAATAACAACCATTGTTAACGTAACTTTTTCAACATAACCCGTTGAATTATTAACCGTAACAAAATCACCTACTCTAAGCTGACCTGTCAAAATAATTGAGAGTCCCGTGAATACGTCCTCAACAAATTTTTTACCGCCAAAACCGACAGCAACACCTAAAACACCTGCCGTTGCCAATATCGGTTTCATATCAATACCGAAATTTCCCAATATGTTTGTTGTGAAAAACAGTACTATTATTGCATCTATTATATAAACACCAAGTTGTCGCAGTGTCATATAAAGCTTTTTTGTTTCAGTATCATTTAAACGCTCAATTATTTTCTCGAAAAATATGTGAAATGCTTTATTTACAAACCTTATAAAAAATATAAAAACTATGATTTCAAATATAGTTTTTGCTATAAGCAAAAAGTCAATTTTTCCTGCCTGTTTAAGCAAAATTTCCTGTAAAACCTGTTCCATAAATATCTCCTTTATATAAATTAACTTACCAAACAAATAATTTAAGTCAATATTAAAGAGATAAATTCCAATTCGGATAATAATAAATTGTAACGATATCAGATTTATCAATAGTAGCATGCCCGCCTAAGATAAAGTTGGTAAGAGACCCGACACCCGGGATAGGGGTCAGTGACCATTTTATCGGCATAACCATCGGAGTCAGATTCAATCCTCTTTTAATATATGAACCTTTTATTTTTTTTGAATCAATTCCGTCAATTTTGAAATTTTCCACAACAATACAAGCGGGAACTCCGTTCATACCTTTTGTTGTGTATAAGGCTACATTGGCTTTAACTTCTTCGCCTTTTTCAATAATTATTTTATTTTTGTATTTGACGGGATTTTTTACATAAAAAATTAATTCTTCATTATCATAGACATTATCTTTTTTTGTGGATATTTTTTTTGATATTACAAGCTGAATCGGTATTTTTTCAAAACTCTGATAGTCATATTGGTTGTTAATTTCGGGCATAACGGTATCAACGTTATTCAAAAGTTCATTCATAATTTCGTCATCAATTTTTTCTTTAGCGTATGAAGCAGAAAAAAATGCGGTGAGTATAAAAATTAAGCTGAAAAATATCTTATTCATATTTAACGGCCTTTTTGGAATTTGATTTTATTTTCTCATAGAGTTTTTTTCTGTTGTTTTCCGAAGTCAGAAGGAAATTTTGGTAAGCCTCGTTGTTTAAATATGTATTATATTTAAGGAAATAAGGATATTTTGTGTAAATATATTCATAGATATTAGCAAGTCTTTTGGAAGTTAAATTGGTTCTGCCAAATCTGTCGCTGCGTTTTTGAGGATAAGATTTATTAATAAAAGTTATCAAACCCAAAGGGTTAAACCCTGCATTAACCATAAAATCAACGGCTCTTTTATCAAAATATATCTCAAATTTTTTAGGCGCAAGCTTTACCTGCGCGGAAGAAACCCAGCCTTTTCCTCCTAAATATGAATGATAAGTTTTTACTGTTTCTCTTGCCAGAAATGCAGCTATTTCATCATCATTATCGGCAAATTGTATATAGTTTTTATAAACAATTATCTGTCTTTTTCTAAGTCCGGGTTCAAAATTTATTTTTTTTATTTTTGGGTCATAAACAAAAATCATTCTTTTATCAATTTTATTTGCATTAAGCAATTTAAGACCTATATTGTTAATCCGTTTTTGAATGCTTATAATTTCTATAATTTTGCCTTTTTGAATTTCAGCCGCACCTGCTTGACCATTCAAAGAAAAACTAAGCATAAATGCAAAAGCAATTATAAATACAAAAATCTTTTTCATATAAACTATCCTATCATATCTTATTATATATGATTAAATTTGATTTTTACAAGAAATGTTACGTAAAAAAACAGACAAGAAATAAAAATTTCCTGTCTGCAATACGTTGTATAGTAATAAGGTAATATAATCCAGTGTCGCAACATTACGCTTGCTGTCTTGAAATTGCTTTACGCTCGGTCTCGTCGCTCCTTCGGCTTATCGCCTTGTACTCGCTTCCGACCTCGCTTACCGGACTTCGTCCGTCCGCAATTTCGCTGTCTTGAAATTGCTTTACGCTCGGTCTCGTCGCTCCTTGGCTTATCGTAAAAATTTACTCGGACAATATATTAAATTTTTATCAGCATAAAAGCAGAATCTTTTAATGCGGTTAGGGAATGCAGAACATCCTTTTCAAACAAAAATAACTGACCTTTTTTAATTTTGTATTTTCTGTAATTTTCATCTTCTTCAGCTTCATCACATCCGCAAATACTGCAGCCGCAGTTATTTTCTTTTGAAAAGCTGATTTCCAGTTCGCCGTTTAAAAGATAAATACATACGTCTGTATTTGAAACGTGAGAGTCAAAGCTGTTTTCTTTTTTAAGATAAACCAACTTTAAATGAGCCCCGTTGTTTTGAAGAATATCAACAATTTCATGGTCGGCATCTTTTTCATTAAAAAATTCTTCGGGTTCTATTGCTCTATATAACATAATTTAATCTCCTTTCCGTTTTATAAAAGATTAGACTAAATAAATAAAAACCATATTCCCAATATGTCTATAAAAAATGATTATTTATAAATTATGTTATAATTATTTCATTGGAGGGATTATGGAAGATTTATGTAAACAAAAATCTTTTAAATTATTATTTTTAACGTTTATAATTGTATCCATAATACATATTGTATATGCGATAGTTTGTCATAGAGGAATGTACTGTGACGGTGCATATTTTATGATTTGTCATCTGCAAAATTTAACTAACGGTATATATAAAGTAGAATTTGATCCAAGCCATGTAAGATTTTGTATTATGGCATTAATGCAATCTCCGATATTATTTGCATATATGCTCGGAATAAAAAGCAAGTTTATTTTAATGGGAGCATATTCCTTTGGGCAGTTCGCTTTCCCCTTTTTGGCCTTATTATGGAACTATCAACTGACAAAAAGAACAAAAAGAACAGATATACTTTGTTGGAATATATTTTCTTATGGTGCAATACTTTGTCTGTTTATGATTTTTTCAGTTGTGGAAACACTTATAGGGTTAACATTTAACTTTATATTATGGAATTATTTGGTTTCAGATATAGATTATAAAAAACGGGATATTTTATTTATTATATTTCTTCTTATAATGATGGCGGGAACTTATGAATATATTTCTTATCTCGGATTATTTTTCTTTATAGCTCATTTTTTATATGTAAAAAGAGAAAAAAAGCTTTATAACAAAGTTATTAAAAGCATAATAGGGTACGGAAGCCTTATTGTATCTTTATTTGACATAATATATATGATAAATGTACCCGGTGAAGATGGAGAAATTAAAAGATTTTTTAAAGAATTTTACGATTTTCTTTATTATGCTTATGATATGAACATATTAATAAGTATAATTACACTGGTTATATTAGGAATATTTATTTTTAAAAAGAAGTATTTAGGAATAATCAGTTTAATATTTATCGGATTAGTATATATAGGTGTATTCGAATATTTAATAAATACATTAGATGAATCGTTAGTACCTATGTGGGAATTACATTGCAGAACAATGGTTTGTTATGTTTCAGTAATTATATTTATGGGTTTGTTTATCAAAGACGTAATAAATAAACCTATAAATCAAATAAGAATAGCTAATTTTATATGTATATCATTAATTTGCTGTATATTTCAAACGTGCTGGCAAATGGTTAATACTTATTTCTGGAATGAAAATATAAGTTATATGAAAAAAGAGCTGGCAAATGAAACTTCAGAATTATATATTCCTGAAGAACATGAGGAGATATCATCATTTTTTAATCCGCAGTTAAGAAGATATATCTGGCATGGCGTATATTCTGCAACAAGTATAATTTTTTCAGATACGTATGAATTAAAGACACTGTTGGTAAGTTATAAAGAATCACGTGATATTGGTGATGTAAATGAAAGAGAAACTTTATATGTTGCTCAAGACAAAATGTCAGTACCGTTTGGAATAAAATTAGATTTAAAAAATGAATTTTGGGATGTAACAAAATGCGCAGAGGCGTTAGACAAATATAATAAAGAAAACAATATAAAAACGAATGAGTAAAAAATTGAGTAATCTGCTATAATATAATAGATGAAAGAAACAGTAAGAAATATTATAAAGAAGTATGTAAATATCTCCTGCGAAACAACATTTATAGTTGGATTTTCAGGCGGTTGGGATTCTATGTGTTTGTTGGATATAATGAACAAGCTTTCAAAGGAATACGGATTTTTACTGGTAGCAGCACATTTAAACCATAACTGGCGAGGGAAGGAATCGGAAGCCGAGAAAGAACGCTGTCTTGCATTTTGCGAGGATAATGATATTACATTTATATCCGACACTTTAGCTGAAGGTACAAAAGCGAGCGAACTTGTGGCTCGTGAAATGAGATATGACTTTTTTAAACGCTGTGCAGAAGAATTTGAAGCGGATGCGATTTTAACCGCACATACAAAAAGCGATAATGCGGAAACCATTTTGTACAGAATTATAAAAGGTACTGGATTAAACGGACTTGAAGGTATAAAAGAGCTTCGTGATTTATCGGGTTTTAAAGTAATAAGACCGATTTTGAATTTTTCAAGAAAAGATATTGAAGAATACTGTATAAAAAATGAGCTGTATCCTAATAATGATTCAAGCAATGCAAATACAAAATATGCAAGAAATAATATACGTCATAACATCATGCCTGCAATAAAGTTAATAAATCCCAACATTGAGAACTCGCTGATAACGCTGGCTGATATAGCGGCAGGCAATAACAAAGTCATAAACGAACTGATGGAGAATATAGAGAAACAAATAACGGTAGGGAATAAATGGCTTACGCAGAATTTTTTAATATTGAATTCGGCAATAAAGCAGCATTTTGTATACAAACTGCTTATTAAAAATGATTTTGAAGCCAGTTTTGGAAAAATACAAGAAATAATAACATTTATCAGTGAAAATCAGAATTCAAAAACAGGGAAAACGCTATCACTTACAAATGATAAATGGTTGTTTGTATCAAGTAAATATACATATTTTGTAGATAGCGAGCATTATAAAAAGATAGAAGATGAAGTAAAAGTCAGCTGTATAGGGACATATAATTTTGCAAATTTATATAATTTGTCCATAGAAAAAAATACCGAAAAGCCCGAGAAATATCCAAAAGCACATGAGCATACGGCTTATGTCAGTTTAGATAAAACAGGATTTAATCTTACAATAAGAACAAGAAGAAACGGAGATATAATTCAACCGTTTGGAATGCAGGGGAAAATGAAATTAAAAAAATATTTCATAAATAAAAATATACCCGAACATGACAGAGATAAAATAGTACTATTATGTAAGGATAATGAGGTATTATGGGCAATAGGGGTAGGTTTGAGTGAAAAACTCAGAGCCGAAGCAACCCCTGAATATAAGCTTAAATTGGAGGCATTATAATGGAATGCGATAAAAATATTAACGATTTAAAAGTTTTAATAAGCGAACAAGAACTCAAAAATAAATTAATATCTCTTGCCGAAGATATAGAAAAAGTATTCCCGAAAGACGAAGATATATATGTAATATGTGTATTAAAAGGTTCCGTAATGTTTTGTACGGATTTGGTAAAACACTTTAAACATCCCGTTCAAATGGAATTCATAAGAATATCAAGATACGGAAATGAAACAAAATCAACAAACAACGTACACGCAATAGATTTAACCCTTCCAAATCTGCATAATAAAAATGTGCTGATAGTAGAGGATATAATTGATGCAGGCATGACGGCAAAATTTTTAATAGATTTATTCAAAATGGAACACCAGCCGAAAAAATTGGTATTTGCCTCATTGTTGAATAAAAAATGTGCAAGGCAGATAGATTTAGAACCTGATTTCTATGGTTTTGAAGTGGATGATAAATTTGTTGTAGGTTATGGACTTGATTATAAAGGTTATTTCAGAAATTTACCTTATATCGGTTATTTCCCCGCTTAACTGTTAGAAAATATTCTTATAAAAAAATATAATATTGAATTGATTATTTATAAATTTAAGTCTGTGCTTGTATTTACAATGAGTTTCCGTAAATTTATTGTCACAGGCAATGAAAAATTGCACGTACTTATTAAAAACAGACTGCAATATTTTAATATCTTTTTCCAACTCTATATCGGAATAAATATTCATATACTTTTCTCTATTACTAATATTCTTTACTTCACACAAACTTTTCCGTAAAAACGAAAAAGTTCCTATAAATAATAAAAAATAAAAAAAATATAAATTTCAAAAAAGCAGAAAAAATTTACAAATTTAACATTTATTGATTAACATTTTCAAGTCCGATGTTTTTAAGTTTTTTTTCAATTTTTCTGTTCCAAGGCAAATCCTGCCTGAAAACGTAGGTATAACCGGTAACTTCGCCATGCGAGAAAGATTTAAGTTGTTCGTCACAAAGTTCTTCAAATTCTTTAGCTATTTTGCAGGTGAATTCATGCCTGTCAAAATTACAGTTATCGGCAGTAATAACAATAGGTTCACCGACTTGAGCAAGGCATTCGGGTCTGTCCTCACGCAAGAATGTGTAGTTAACGGCAAGAGGAATAAGATTAACTCCGCCGTGCGTTTTAGCAACTTTTTGTGCGACATAAACAAGTCCTGTT